>DASVDB010000001.1 GCA_036381315.1 Bacilli bacterium
CATTTCAGTAAATTTTAGGATATTAATGATTTTCTCCTTGCAACTGTTCATCTCCTCCTCGCGTTCCAAAAATAAAAAAACACCCAAGCGGAAAAGCTCGCGTGTTCTTGCGTGTTCGCACGATTTTAACGTTTAGCCGCGCACCTGCATTCGATCGTTGGCGTCCAAGCGTTACCTTAAGCATCAGCTCTGGTTAGGCTCTCCCCCGTCACATGGAAGTTCCCGTTTACGGCTGCTTCCTTCCGGACCTGACCGGGTTCACAGGTTTCCATTGCGAAGGACCCGACCGTCAACACTTCCGCATCAAGGTCAGACCTTACACCCCAAGACCTCATGCAGGAATTCAATCCCGCTGTAGCGGATTGCGGGTTACAGGGCACCGCTACCTCCCCATCTAGCGCGGCAGAATTAAGTATAACGAATTGACCGCCAAGAATCAACCAAATGCATCATTTACCTGCCAGTCCCCCATGCCGCTGACGCTGCACATAAATGCTGTTTAGACTTCCATGCCGCCGATGCAGCGCATAAGTGCCGCAGCATGTTAGCATGTTGCCGCACCGTTAGGTCTCCATGCCGCTGCTGCAACACGATCTGCAATTTAAGCAAGAAAAAGCCATCATAAAGGAAGTCATGTAGTTCAACCGGGTGAAAGGGTTGCGGAATTTGTCAAAGCCCTACGTGTATGCGATATCTTGGCATCATTTTTGCCAATCGTTTTTCTGTTGTCCGCAGCAACCGGTCCGTTTCCGCTCTGGTTAATTTTCGTTTCGGCGTAATTTTTACATATACATCCGGTCCGTTTAGATGAAGCGTAGCATAGCGGATGTCGTCATTTTCGGCAAGCGCTTTTCGCATCATAACGGCGTCTTTTGTATACGAATGGTATCCCGGCGACAACGGATGATTCGGATTGGAATTGCTGATGCCCATATACCCGTCGTTGCCATACGACCGCTGGGTCATTTTGGAATCACGCGCTTCTTGGCCGCAAGCTGTAACGAACAGCGACAAAATTAGCGCCACCGGCAATATTGATGAGAATTTGCGCCAATCCATATAAAAGCCCCCTCCGGTTCATGCAAACAGCTTTCAGCTATAGGTTGACCGCAAGGGGGTTTGTTATACGATTTTTTGTTGGAAAGACAATTAAATTCCGTATTTTTTCTTAAATTTATCCACACGCCCGCCGACATCAACAAATTTTTGTTTGCCGGTGAAGAACGGATGGCATACCGAACAAATTTCCACGCGCAGATTTTCTTTGACGGATCCGGTCTCAAACGTATTGCCGCAAGCGCAAGTAACCGTCGTGACAATGTACTTCGGATGAATCGCTTCTTTCATTTCTTTCACCTCTTTTTCGCCCTGGCTCAACATGCGGAACCAGAGAAATTGACACATAACGGGATTATATCATGAGAAAAGTTGGCGCGCAATAGGTCGCGATTATCCAGTTAAAATCTAACTTAGATGGGTACGGATCACTCGCATCAAAATATAACCGAGGGGATGTGTTTATTTTCCTCACCATCGGGGGCAGTCCCAAAGCAATTTGGATTCGCGGCCATTAGCGGCCATTATATGTGATTTTCCACATACATTTTCTTAAAAATCAGGGTTTTATGTCCATATTTGCGATTTTTCACATATATTTATGCGAAATTCGCCAACGACTGTCAAATATATATGTTTTTTCACATATATTTGCGCAAAAACCGCATTCTGAGAAAATTATATGCTATTTTTCATATATATTTTATTAAAAGTCAGAATAAGTCAGACATCACACAGGGCCAGCCGCACCGCAGCTGTTATGCTGCGTGTTTATACAGCCCGGAACAAAACGATACATCAAGCCAATTATAGACTCGTTCCACCGCGCATGCGCGCAAATGAGACAGTTGGGTTAACGATGGTCGTTTCATCGGGTGGCCTCGTGGGGGCGCTTTCCTTTCCGCTGCGGCGTTCGGGGAAACTAACGATCAGGAAACGGAGCTGCGGGACTTGCGCATTGACCCGGAAACGGAACCGCCCGATGAAGGCGTGTTGCCGTTGCTGCCAATCGAAGCCAAAAACTCAACATTCGTCTTCGTTTCGGCAAGGCGTTTCAACATCGCTTCGACAAATTCGGCCGAATCATTCATCGACTTGCGGATCACCCACAATTTTTCCAGTTCCTCCTTGGTCAAAAGCATTTCCTCCCTGCGCGTGCCGGAACGGCGTATGTCGATGGACGGGAAAATTCTTCTCTCCGCCAGTTTGCGGTCCAAATGCAGTTCCATGTTGCCTGTGCCTTTAAACTCCTCGTAAATCACATCATCCATGCGGGAACCGGTATCAATCAAAGCCGTCGCCAAAATCGTCAGACTGCCGCCTTCCTCAACGTTTCTTGCCGCGCCGAAAAATCGCTTGGGACGATGAAACGCGCCCGGATCAATACCGCCGGACAATGTCCGCCCGGAAGGGGGAACAACCAGGTTATACGCGCGCGCCAGACGGGTAATGCTGTCAAGCAAAATGACGACGTCTTTTTTGTGTTCCACTAACCGCTGCGCCCGCTCCATCACCAGTTCCGCAACCTTGATATGATTTTCCGGCAGCTCGTCAAACGTGGAAGCGACCACTTCGCCGCGCACAGACCTTTGCATGTCGGTTACTTCTTCAGGACGTTCGTCGATCAGCAGGACAAACAACTCAATTTCCGGATAGTTGGTGGAAATGCTGTTGGCAATCTCTTTTAAAAGCAGCGTTTTTCCAGCCTTCGGCGGAGCCACGATCAATCCGCGCTGGCCTAAGCCAACCGGGGCAAGCAAATCCATGATTCGGGTTGCCAGATGCGTCGGGGAAGTTTCCAGCGTGATTTTCCGTTGCGGATAAAGTGGGGTTAAAGCCGGGAAGTGCAACCGTTCGGCAGCGACGTTGGGGCTTTCGCCATTTACCGCTTCCACATGGAGCAAGCCGAAATATCGTTCATTTTCTTTGGGCGGGCGGCATTTTCCCGATACCAGGTCGCCTGTGCGCAAATCAAATTTGCGTATTTGTGAAGCGGATATATAAATATCCTCCGCACTGGGCAAATAGTTGATCGGCCGTAAAAACCCGAACCCTTCGGAAAGTATTTCCAGAACACCTTCCATAAACATGAGTCCGCTTTTTTCCGCCTGCGCGCGCAAAATGGCGAAAATCAGCTCTTTCTTTTTCATTTGCCCGTAATAAGCAATTTGATACTGCTTGGCCAATTTATACAATTCGGTCAGTTTCAATTCCTCAAGTTGCGATAAGGCCAAATCCATATCATACATCTCCTACTTTTTTTCATTTATTACATTCAGCATTGCCATAAGTTAAATCTTCTATTCTTTTAAAACTGCGCAACGGATGCGAACGAATGCGGCGATTCGTTCTCCCGCCATACTTCGGCGCCCAATTGGACAAGATTTTCTACCAAATTGTCGTATCCTCTATCGATATATTCCAATCCGGACACTTCCGTGACACCGGAAGCTGCCGTAAGGCCGGCGATTACGAGCGCCGCCCCGGCTCGCAAGTCATGCGCGCGCACTTTCGCCGCCGTCAACTCGGAATATTCAATGACGGCCGAGCGTCCCTCCAATTTGATGCGGGCCCCCATCCGCAAAAGCTCGGGAACATGTTTGAACCGGTTGTTGTAGACATAATCCGTTATGATGCTGACGCCTTTTGCCTGGGTGAGCAAGCTGGTCATAGGAGATTGCAGATCGGTGGCAAAACCGGGGTAGACAAGCGCTTTTACATCGACGCTTTCATAATGCTTCTGTCCAATGACGCGAATGGATTCGTCCATTTCGTAAACATGTACGCCCATTTCCTGAAGCTTTGCCGTGAGTGCTTCCAAATGTTTGGGAATGATGTTGTCAACGGTCACATCTCCCTGTGTCGCCGCTGCAGCGATCATATATGTACCCGCCTGTATGCGGTCGGGTATGATCGAATGCCTGCATCCTCTCAAGCTGTCCGTTCCTTCAATGCGAATTGTTTCCGTACCCGCGCCTTTTATCTTTGCGCCCATTGCGTTCAACAGCGTGGCGACATCGATAATTTCCGGCTCCTTCGCCGCATTTTCGATCACCGTGAGCCCCTCGGCTTTCGCGGCGGCCAGCATAATATTGATCGTCGCGCCGACGCTGGCAACGTCCAGATAAATTTTGGCGCCCGTCAATTTCTTGGCGCTCAGCCGAATGGAACCATGCTCGTTCGTTACGGTTGCTCCCAGCGCTTCAAAACCTTTTATATGCTGATCGATCGGGCGGGGTTCGAAATTGCAGCCTCCCGGCATGCCGATAACCGCCTCGCCGAATTTGCCAAGCATGGCTCCCATCAAATAATAAGAGGCCCGCAGCATTTTCACTTTGCCATTGGGCATCGCCACAGGTTTTATATTTGCCGGATCGATCATCATCGTATCGCCTTTCCAGGCGACATTTGCCCCGATTTCGGTCAGCAATTCGGCGTATGTGGCCACGTCGCGCACGTTGGGCAAATTATCCAGCGTTACGGCAGATTCAGCCAATATAGCAGCAGGTATTAGCGCGATGGCGCTATTTTTCGCTCCGCTAATCTGAATCGTCCCGCGCAGAGGTTTACCGCCTGCTACCATCAATTTCTCCATGTAGGTAAAATCCCCCTCTACGAACTTGGAAGGGAATTATGCCGTATTTGCACAACTCCCTGCAAACATGCATTATCGAGGTTTCCGCATTTTGGCGGTCAAGCCTGATTACTGCTTCCGAACAATCTGATTTTGCCTTGTACAACTTCAATCATTGCTTGTCTTGCCGGACCCAAATACTTGCGCGGGTCGTAAACGTTCGCGTCTTTTCCGAGAACTTCGCGGATTTTTGCCGTACAAGCGACTTGATTTTCCGTATTGACATTGATTTTGCCCGCCCCGGCGGCAATCGCCTTGCGGATATCGTCATCCGGCACGCCGGAGCCGCCATGCAGCACAACAGGTACCGGTATGTGTGCGGCGACTTCCGCAATGATATCAAAATGAATCTTCGGTTCTCCCTTGTACATGCCGTGGGCCGTACCCACCGCAATCGCCAACGCGTCGACGCCGGTTTCTTCCCAAAAACGAATCGCTTCGTCCGGTTT
This sequence comes from Bacilli bacterium, assembly GCA_036381315.1. Taxonomy (NCBI): domain Bacteria; kingdom Bacillati; phylum Bacillota; class Bacilli; species Bacilli bacterium. The sequence goes on from DASVDB010000001.1 coordinate 5,140, forward strand.
GGCAAGGTTGGCGCTTTCCGCGTCAACGCTTATATCGTCTTCAACGCCGCCGATTGTGCCAAGCTCCCCTTCCACGGAAACGCCCATCGCGTGCGCCGCTTTTACGATCTCTTTCGTTAACCGGATGTTTTCTTCGTATGGGTGATGGGAACCGTCAAACATGACGGAAGAAAACCCGGCGCGGATGCACTTCATTGCCACCGCAAAACTGCTGCCGTGGTCAAGGTGTAGCGCGATCGGCAAGCCGGATTTTTTGGCCGCCGCTTCGGCGATCGCTACCGTGTATTCTATTCCCATATATGTAAGCGCGCCCTCGCTAACCCCGAAAATAATCGGGGACTTCTCCATCATCGCCGCTTCCGTGATCGCTTGCGTAAATTCCAGATTATTAATGTTAAATTGTCCTACGGCAAATTTATTTTTTTTTGCTTTCGGCAAAAACTCATTCATGGAAACAAGTGGCATCTGTCTGCTCCTTCACTTTTTTGGAGGGTTCTTCATATTCTGACCTATTATATCATAGAAAACAGAAAGAAAGCACCTGTTTCGGTGCTTCAACCGTACGGGTCACGAACTGGCTACAAGCTTTGTGGGCGGACCTTGCTTAAGTTCATTATTCACCGCCATCCGCAATTCGTCAATGTCGAACGGTTTGGTGAAGTGCATCAATGCTCCCAAATCACTCGCTTCCTTGATCATATCCAATTCCCCGTACGCCGTCATCATGATCACTTTGATTTCTTTGTTCATCGCCTTCATGTGCTTTAAAATTTCCAGCCCGTCCATGCCAGGAATCTTCATGTCCAACAGCACGATATCGGGAGAGTGTCTGGCGACGATCTCCAGCGCTGTTTTCCCGTTGCCGGCTTGAAATGTTTCGTAGCCTTCGCTTCCGAACACTTCAACAAGCAAAATGCGGATTCCGTTCTGGTCATCGACAATTAATACTTTTTTCTTTTCCACTTGCGCTCCTCCTCAAAATACCAACTGCATGATTTTTCAGACAATTTTTGCGCAATTATAAATGTTCGCCATTATCAATCAATTTCCTGCCGGAAAAGTTGAATTACATAAACATTTTTCCCAGTTAACACCATAATGTTCGATAATTAGCTTTTATTGCTCTTGCAAAAATCTGCTGCCGGCAATTCCCGGGGTTGTCATCTGTACAGGATTCAAAATTTCATCCAATTCTTCTTTCGTCAACAGTCCGCGTTCCAGACAGATCTCTTTTACGGTTTGTCCCGTCTTCATCGCTTCCTTGACGATTTGCGCCGCGACCTCATAGCCGAGATGCGGATTCAGCGCGGTCATCACGCCGAAACTTTCGTTTACATAAGCGCGGCATCTGTCGCGATTTGCCGTCATTCCCTGCAGGGCGTACCGGCAAAAAACATGGACGCCGTTTTTTAAAATTTTCAACGATTGCAGCAAATTAAAGGCAATGACCGGTCCCATCACATTCAATTCAAATTGGCCCGCTTCGCAAGCCAGGCAAATGGTATGATCGTTGCCGATCACCTGAAAAGCAATCTGGTTGACCACTTCCGCCATCACCGGATTTACTTTTCCCGGCATAATGGAAGAGCCCGGCTGCCTGGGAGGCAGTTGCAATTCATTCAGCCCGGCGCGCGGCCCCGAAGCCATCAAACGGATATCGTTCATGATTTTGGACAGGTTGACGGCGCACACTTTCAAATCGGCGGAAAGCTCCGTGTAAGCATCCGTATTTTGGGTCGCATCGACCAGATCATCCGCTCTGCGAACGGCTATCTGTGTTTGCTCCGCCAAATAAGCCGTAACTTTTTCGATATACTCCGGCTTGGCGTTCAGTCCGGTTCCGACAGCCGTTGCGCCCATATTGACGAATAAAATCTTGCCGGCTGCCGCGGACAAGCGGGCGATATCCCGACCGACCACTTTGGCGTATGCGGCGAACTCCTGTCCCATGCGAATCGGTACCGCGTCTTGCAAATGGGTCCGGCCCATTTTCAGGCAATCGTCGAATTGTTCCGCTTTTTCCTGAAATCCTTGCTGAAGCTCGGTCAGCTGCTCAATCAATTGTTCCGCCAATTTATATGCGGCCAATTTTATGGCAGTGGGAATCGTATCGTTCGTCGATTGCGACATATTGACATGGTTGTTGGGACTGCAGTAAAAATAGTTACCTTTCTCCTTGCCCATAATCTCCAACGCGCGATTGGCCAGCACTTCATTCATATTCATGTTGATGGAAGTGCCCGCGCCGCCCTGAATCGAGTCGACGATAAATTGGCCAAAATGCCGCCCGGCAATCACTTCATCCGCCGCTTCGACAATTGCCGCGCCAATGCGCCTGTTTAACATATGCACGTCCATATTCGCCCTCGCCGCCGCTTTTTTAACTTGCGCCAACGCGACGATCAACTCTTCGTGGACGGGTATGCCGGTAATCGGAAAATTTTCCACCGCCCGCAATGTCTGAACGCCATAATAGGCTTCGCGCGGAACTTCTTTTTCGCCCAAAAAGTCGGACTCAATGCGCACGTCCATATCAGGCCGCCTCCCGGGACTTTCCATAAGGAAAGTTTTTTCAATATATAAAATAGCCCTATCGAATCGAAAAATTCAATAGGGCCATTCATTATGGCAATTTTATTGGTTTTGCAACAGCGCCGCTTTGACAAACTCGCGGAAGAGCGGCTGCGGACGATTCGGCCGCGACGTAAATTCGGGATGGAACTGTACGGCCAGAAACCACGGATGTTCTTTCAGCTCGATGATTTCCACCAGCCTTCCGTCCGGCGACGTTCCGGAAATGACCAGGCCTTTGCTTACCAGCAAATCCCTAAATTCGTTGTTGAATTCGTAACGATGCCGATGGCGTTCGTAAATCAATTCGTCCTGATAACATTTCATCGCCAGCGAATCGTTAGCCAGCTTGCATGGATAAAGGCCCAGGCGCATCGTGCCGCCCAAATCCTCGATATCTTTTTGCTCGGGAAGCAGGTCGATAACCGGATACGGCGTTGTCGGCTGGATCTCGGAACTGTTCGCTCCCGCCAGTTTGGCGAGCGAGCGGGCGAATTCCACCACCGCAACTTGCATCCCCAGGCAAATTCCGAAGAAGGGGATGCGCGCTTCTCTTGCGTAGCGGATTGCGGCGACTTTGCCTTCAATGCCGCGGTCGCCAAATCCGCCCGGCACCAGGATGCCTTGCGCGCCTTTCAGCAACTCGGCGACATTGTCGTCGGTAACTTCTTCGGCATTGATCCAACGGATGTTCACTTCCGTATTGCTGTAGATGCCCGCATGCCCCAGCGCTTCCACGATGCTCAAATAGGCGTCGTGCAGCGACACGTATTTGCCGACGATGGCGATTTCCGTTTTGTGCTTCAAGTTTTTGACGCGCTTGACAAGCTGTTCCCATTCTTTCATATCCGGCTGATCGCAGTTCAATTCCAGGTGATTGACGACAATCTCGTCAAGCCCTTGCGCCCGCAACATAAGCGGCACATCGTAGAGCGTGTCCGCATCGCGGCACTCAATGACGGCTTCGGGATCGGTGTCGCAAAACAAAGCGATCTTGCGTTTCATTTCGTCGGACAACGGATGCTCCGTGCGGCAAACGATCACTTGCGGCTGAATGCCGATGGAACGCAGTTCCTTGACGCTGTGCTGGGTAGGCTTCGTCTTCACTTCTCCTGCCGCCTTCAGATAAGGAATCAGGGTGACATGTATGTACATGACGTTTTCCCGACCCATATCGGTTTTCATCTGCCTGATGGCTTCCAAAAACGGCAGGCTTTCAATGTCGCCAACCGTGCCGCCGATTTCGGTAATCACGACATCGGAATGGGTTTCCCTCGCCGCGCGCATAATTCGCTCTTTGATTTCATTCGTAATGTGCGGAATCACTTGCACCGTGCCGCCCAGGTATTCTCCCCGGCGTTCTTTCGTGATGACGGACGAATAAACTTTCCCCGCGGTCACGTTGCTGTTTTTGGATAAATTGATGTCGATAAAACGCTCATAATGCCCCAGGTCAAGATCCGTCTCCGCCCCGTCATCCGTAACAAACACCTCGCCGTGCTGATAAGGACTCATGGTCCCCGGATCGACGTTGATGTAAGGATCAAACTTTTGAATGGTTACTTTCAAGCCCCGATTCTTCAGCAATCTTCCCAATGATGCAGCGGTAATTCCCTTGCCAAGCGAAGAAACTACGCCACCGGTTACAAAAATATATTTGGTCATAATCGAATATGCCCCCTCATTCCAAAAAATATGACAATTCTTCGCTTGCATTTTTCCCGTCCGAACAAAAAAAAAAGAAAAGTGACACCCGTCGCCGGGGCACTTTCAACTGTCCATTCTTTTACAGTACACATGTACAGTACACATAAAAATGTGTAGCCCAAAAAATAGTTTAACCCGCCGCACAATTGATGTCAAGCGGACGAATGGCCTGATATTTTACTTGATATTACTTGTCTTCGTCATAATCTTCATCCGCGTCGGCGGCAAAATCTTCGTCCAAATCGACATCTTCATCATCGTTTACGACGTCTTCGTCTTCGCTGATCTCATCATCCAGACCTTCGTCCAGATCTTCATCCAAATCGCCCAAATCTTCATCGGCGTCTTCATCTTCGTAAATGTCCGCTTCGTCATCTTCGACGATGGAATCAAAATCTTCATCGTCCTGCTCGTATGCTTCCTCTTCTTCGTAAATATCCTCGTCGTCCAAATCATCGTCATCATCGTTGATAATGCGCGGACGAGCCGACCCGCCCATAGCGTCATCGGTCTTGTCGACAGGATACCATCGTTTCAGTCCCCATAAATTTGCTCCGACACAGGCAAAACGGCCGTCAATATTAATCTCGGTGTACAATTGGGCGATTACCCGGTTCACTTCCGAATCGCTGATGCCTTTGATTTTGGCAATTTCCTGCATTAAATCACGATAATACATCGGTGAATTCGCTTGTTTCAAAATCATAAAGGCCAAATCGACCATGGGCATTTCTCTGGCCTGTTCTTCCGAGATCTTTAACGCGTTTTGGCTGCTCATCGGCAGACACATCCTTTCGAACCTGCGATTATCACCATATAGTAAAACCTATTTTATGCAAAATTGCAACACCACCGCCGGAAAATACGGGCACAATCCCCAAGCGCCGTCAATTGTTCAAACATACAATACGACATGTACAGGAAGCTAACGCGACGGCTATCCGTATATCTTGCATGTATGGGGGGAGTTTCGCTTGAATCTCGCCAAACTGCTCCATTTGTTGCAGGATGAAGTGCACCCGGAAAAAGATCCGGCAACAAAAACCATTATCCGCTTCCATAATCCCGATGAATTCGCGGCGTGTTTGCTGCAGCTTCACAAAATAAACGACGAAAACATTTGCAAAGCCGTTAAACCGATCCGCACCATTAAAGCAATGGTATGCCCCTTGCATTCACCCGAGCCGTTTGCGCGTTTTTCCGACCGGTTGTCCGTTGAGCCGGATTACCAAATTCGCCTTCACGCGTTTGGCTTCAATTTTTTGAACCCCTTTTACAATCAGCAACCGCCCAGAAATTTCGAGCCCGAGCAAAAAATCCCCTGGGGAGTAAAGCGCATCAAGGCGCCTCTGGTGTGGAAAAGAAGCAAAGGGAATCGGGTCAAAATCGGGGTTGTCGATACCGGAGTAGACTTCAGGCATCCGGACTTGCGCGCGTGCCTGGCGAGGGGCATCAATTTGTTTAACCAATATACGCTCCCCTATGACGACAACGGGCATGGAACCCATATCGCCGGAACGATCGCCGCCTACAACCCGACAAGCGGCATGACCGGAGTTGCGCCGAAAGCGATCATCTATCCGGTCAAAGCATTCGACCGCAGCGGCAGCGCATTCGTGTCGGACATTATTATGGGCATTGACTGGTGCGTTGCCAACCGCATGGATATCATCAATATGAGTTTCGGCATGAAACCGCGCAGCGAGGCGCTTCTGGAAGCCGTCAAAGCGGCCTATCGCTCCGGCGTCATTATTGTCTCATCGTCCGGCAACGACGGGTTGAAAGGCAGCGTCGATTACCCGGCGCGTTTTCCGCAGACGATTGCCGTGGGCGCAAGCAACAAGCAGAACAAAATCGCTTCTTTTACGAATCGCGGCAAAGAGATTGACGCCTATGCCCCGGGGGCGCAAATTTTCTCAACCTGGACGGCGGGCAAATATAACGAATTAAGCGGCACTTCGATGGCCACGTCGCATGTGACCGGCTTGATCGCCCTGATCCTTGCTTACCGCCCCGGCTTGTCGCTGAAAAAGGTAAAACGGGTTTTAAAGCTGTCGTCTTCTCCCGTTTCGGCATCCAAAAAAAATCCGGGCGTCGGCCTGGTAAACGCGTTTCACGCGCTGGATTTGAGCAGAAAAATAGCCGCCGCCGCAAAAAGCGGCAAGCGGGCAAACCGCCGCTAATCGTTATGCGGCAACGTTAGCGGCGCAATATTCAGAGCGAGATGGAACGCGCCGATATGCTGATCGTTTGCTTGCAGCGCATACGTCCAGGCGAATGTCCCGAACCCGGCAAGCAATTGATTGTCCATCGCCTCCGTGAAGATGTCAAGATAAAGCACCGCCGCGCCGGTCCGCACGGTGCCGCGCGTTTTTTGGCCGGCAATATGCGTAAGATCCGTCTCGATCGCCCCATGCCGCTTGATGCGCAAAACGCCGTCGGGCGATATTTTGATGATGGACGTGACGCGGCCGTTTTGGTTGTCTTCTTCCGTATAATGCAAAAAGAGGCTGCCCGCTTTGCGGTACAGCTCGCCGATTGCCGAAAGCTCCGATCTGTCGCCGTTTGCGACACCGGAAAGGCGAATTTGCACTGTTTCTTTGTCGGGCATCCGCACCTTATTTCACAAATCCCAACAAGATTTCCCGCACCAGTTTGGCCGCGACAATCGGCGTTTGTTCCGTCGGATCGTACACGGGCGACACTTCCACCACATCCGCTCCGACGATGTTTGCCTGCGAGCGCGAAATCAGGTGAATCGCCTGCAAAAGTTCCCGCGACGTGATGCCGCCCGCTTCCGCGGTGCCGGTTCCCGGCGCCGCCGACGGATCCAGCACGTCAATATCGATTGTGACGTAGACCGGCCGGCCCGCCAACTCCGGCAGCGCCTTTTGCAGCGGCTCCGCCACGGTAAACGGGTAAAAGTGCGTGTTTGCCCGGGCGTATGCGAATTCTTCCTTTGTGCCGGAGCGGATGCCGAACTGGTACACGTTATTCCCGCCGATCAGTTCCGCCGCTTTGCGGATCGGGGTGGAGTGGGAAAGCGGCTCGCCCTCATACTGCTCGCGCAGATCGGCATGCGCGTCGATATGGATGAGCGCAAGGTCGGGATATTTGCGGTATACCTCCCGAATGACCGGCCAGGAAACGAGATGTTCTCCCCCCAAACCGAGCGGAAATTTTCCGGCGTCAAGCAGCTTGCGGACGAAATCCCCGATCATATCCAGGCTTCTGCCCGGATTGCCGAACGGAAGCGGCAAATCCCCGGCATCGAAATAGGCCACTTCGCCAAGCTCCTTATCGAGGTACGGGCTGTACTCCTCAAGCCCGATGGAAACTTCGCGAATGCGCGCCGGCCCGAAGCGGGCGCCGGGGCGAAAACTGACCGTATAATCCATCGGCATCCCGTACAGCACAGCTTGCGCTTTGGCAAAATCATTTTTGCTCGCGATAAACACATTGCCGGAATAAGCGTCATCAAATCGCATGGCTGAAAATTCCTTTCCGTCGTTCAAAGTTTTACGCCGAACCGTTATTTCAAAAGATCTTCAACAAACTTCGGCAGCACGAACGCCGCCTTATGCAGCCGCGGGGTATAGTATTTGGTGTCCAGTTCCGGAAGCTTTGTTTCGTCCACCTCAAGCGGGTCGTATTTCTTGCTGCCCATGGTGAACGTCCACAATCCGCTCGGATACGTAGGGATATTGGCTGTGTAAAGCCTTGTAATCGGGAAAATTTCCCGCACGTCCCTGTTCACCTTGCGGATGAGCTCCGCCTTGAACCAGGGGTTATCCGTCTGCGCGACAAAAATGCCGTCTTCCTTCAAAGCCGCAAAAATGGCCGCGTAAAATCCGCGCTCGAACAACTGCACCGCCGGTCCGACCGGTTCTGTTGAGTCGACCATGACGACGTCGTATGTATTTTTCTTCTCATGGATGTGCATATAACCGTCGTTCACGATCACTTCCACGCGGGGTTCATCCAGCCATCCGGCGATCTCCGGCAAAAACCGCTTCGAATATTCGATTACTTTGCCGTCTATTTCGACCAGCACGGCCTTTTTGACGTTCGGATGCTTCAGCACCTCGCGAATGACGCCGCCGTCCCCTCCGCCGACGACCAGGACATGCTCCGGGTCGGGGTGGGTAAACAACGCCGGATGCGCCACCATTTCGTGATACACAAATTCGTCTTTGACTGTCGTCATCACCATGCCGTCCAACACGAGCATTCGGCCAAACTGCAGCGTGTCGATAACGGCGAGGTCCTGGAACGGCGTTTTTTCCGTTACGAGCGATTCCGTAATTTTTGCCGTTATGCCGAACGTTTCCGTTTGTTTCTCCGTAAACCAAAGTTCCATCATGCAAACCTTCTTTCCCGAATGATCTTCGCCAGGGGCCAATCCCCGAAAACGCCGCAAACGCGAATGCCGTCAGGCGTTTTTCATAACAAGAAGTATTATAGAGTATCCCCGTGAAAATGCAATTTTTTTTGCCGCCGCCGGTTGAATAGACCGCTCCATACTTTTCCATACTGGTTGATAGAACGTAACGACTTGAGGCGAATGAAGGGGGGCACGTTCATGAAACATTTTCGCGAACCCGTTTTTGGCGAAAAGGCGCCGAGACCCCGCAAACCGATACTTACCACGCTGCTTTTTATGCTTATGCTTACGGCCGTCAGCCTGACCGGCGGGCTTCTTTATTTGCGCGCGCAGGCGTTGCCCGCCGCGTTTATCCCGCAAACATCCGTCATCTTCGATACCCACGGCGAAATCATCGATACGATGTACAAAGGGCAAAACCGGCATGTCGTGGCGCTGGACGATATTTCTCCCTATCTGGTGAAAGCGACGCTCGCGATTGAGGACCATCGTTTTTTCCAACATGCGGGCATCGATTTCCGCGGTATAGCCCGCGCCGCCATGACCGACCTGAAATCAATGGACAAGGTTGAAGGCGCCAGCACGATCACCCAGCAGCTTGCCCGCAATTTGTATTTGTCGCAGGAGCGCACCTGGACGCGCAAAATCAAGGAAGCGTTGTATTCGCTGCAACTGGAGATGGAATACAGCAAAGAAGAGATCCTGACCAAATATTTGAATCAAATCTACTACGGTCATGCCGCCTACGGCATTGAAGCCGCCGCCAACCTTTATTTCGGCAAGCACGCCAAAGATTTGACGCTGGCGGAAAGCGCGCTCCTGGCAGGGGTGCCGAAAGGACCGAAATATTACTCGCCGTATTTAAACTTGCAAAACGCCAAAGCGCGGCAAAAAACCGTTTTGGCGACGATGGTGCGTTATCATTACATCAGTCAGGAAGACGCGGATAAAGCGTTGGCGGAGGAACTGCGGTTTCAACCGCTCAAGGACGGCCATCCGTCCCGGGCGCCGTATTTTCGCGATTACATAAGGCGCGAAGCGGTGGAACAACTGGGCATTTCCGAGCAAATGTTTGACGAGGGCGGCATCCGCATTTACACCACGCTTGATTTGCGCATGCAGGAAGCCGCCGAAGCGGCCGTCGCCAACCATATCGACAAAACAGGCGACCTCGAGGTTGCTTTAATCGCCATTGATCCGCGCACCGGCGCGATCAAGGCGATGGTCGGAGGCAAAGACTACGAGCAAAATCAGTACAACCGCGTGTTCGCGACAACCCGCCAGCCCGGTTCTTCTTTTAAGGCGATTTTATATTTGGCCGCGCTTGAAGAAGGCGCGATCACTCCCGCAACCATGTTCAAAAGTGAGCCTACCGCGTTTGCCTACGACGACGGGCGAAAAATGTACATGCCCAGCAACTTTGACGACCAGTATCCTTACAAGGACATCGGGCTGCGTGAAGCGATCTCGCACTCGGACAACATTTACGCCGTGCACACGATCATGCAAATCGGGCCGGAACGCGTAATCGACATGGCGCGCAAATTGGGTATCACGAGCCCGCTTAAGCCGCTGCCTTCGCTTGCGTTAGGCGCATTTCCCGTAAGCCCGTTCGAAATGGCTTCCGCATTCGCCGTCATCGCCAATCAGGGGCTCTTTGTCAAGCCGCAAGCGATCCAAAAAATCGTTGACGGCAAAGGGCATGTCCTGTATGAAGCGAAAAAGCGGCAAGAACGGGTTGTGGACGCGGCGCATGCGTATGTTTTGACCAATCTTTTGGAAAGCGTGTTTGCCCCGGGCGGCACCGGCGCGCGCGTTTCGTCCATGCTGAACAGGCCTGTAGCCGGCAAAACGGGCACCACCGATACCGACGCGTGGATGGTCGGATTTACCCCGGAATTGGTTACGGCGGTTTGGGTCGGGCACGATCAGGGGAAAAAAAT
>DASVDB010000002.1 GCA_036381315.1 Bacilli bacterium
GAAGCTTTTTATGCGAAACAGCTCAAATGTATGCATCGATTTTCATCCTCACGGTTCTGGCTGCACTTGCCGCATCAATCTAATAATATGAAAAAAAAGCGGCTGCGTAAAGAAAAGCGTACCTTAAACTGCACACGCAGCTTGCAGGTACACTCCGCAGCCGAACAAGCGGTTTCGCCGCATTATCCGTTGACAATGCTTAATTTTTGCGACGAATCAAGAAAGTCTGAAACCCTGAAACCAAGTTTTTCATAAAGCGGCAATATCGGCTCATTATGCCGATCAACCGTAACCATTACTTTCCGTACGCGGCGGTTTTCAAAACGAACGCGCAGCGCCTGGATCAACGCTTTGCCCACGCCTTTGCGCTGATGCTGCGAAGCCACGGCAATCCGATAATAGTAGCCGTGATTGTTGTCTATAGTTCCAATAATTACTCCGATAACGGCGCCGTTGTCTACCGCAACCAGAATCAAATCGCTATTCCAGGCAAGCTGCCTGCCCAACGCTTCAATCGTCTCCGCAAAGCAGCCCTCCGATAAAACTTCCTGCAACACCTGTGTGACAGCCGCATAGTCAGAAAGCCGAAACGAGCGAATTTGCAAAGTTGTTTTCCCCCCGGAGTAGTATAAGTGGAATCTCTCTTTATAGTGGTAAAGTTATAATTACGACGTGAAACGATAAATTCCTGCAAAAAACTTAAAAAAACCTTAAAAAAAACTTATTTATTCGTGAAAGCGCTTTATTTTAAGCGTTTTCTAACGTATTACTTCCAGCCCTTCCGCAGTTTCCCGCAATTCCAGAAAAACGGCCCGTTTTTTGGTGTTACAAAATGCGATAAAATCGTATTATATTGAACTATTCGTGTTCTTGCTTGCTCACATTTTCATACCATAGAGGCGAACGGCTTCTTGCTGAAAGTGTTAAATTCAATCTGATGTGGGCATGCTGAAAAGGTGTAGCCCGAAGCCCAACCAACAGCCCGGCTAAACCTTGATTTGCAAGAAGTATTATGTGATAATAATGATTAAAAATTACACAATCCTAGGAGGTAACAAAATGGCTTATCAATTGCCACCTTTGCCCTATCCCAATAATGCCCTTGAACCTCATATTGATGAACAGACCATGATGATTCATCATGATCGCCATCATAATGGTTACGTAACGAATTTGAACGCAGCGTTGGAAGGGCATCCCGAACTGCAAAACAAATCGATCGAAGATCTGGTCGCCAATTTGGGCGATGTCCCCGAAAATATCCGTACGGCAGTTCGCAACAACGGCGGAGGCCATGCCAACCATTCGCTGTTCTGGCAAATTATGAGCCCGAACGGCGGCGGGCAGCCGACGGGAAAACTTGCCGATGCGATTAACAGCGAGTTGGGCGGTTTCGAAAAATTCAAGGAAGCTTTCGCAAAAGCGGCGGCAACCCGCTTCGGCAGCGGTTGGGCATGGTTGTCCGTCGATAAAAACAAGAAGCTGGTTGTCCACAGCACGGCAAACCAGGACAATCCGCTGATGGAAGGACTTGTGCCGCTCCTGGGCGTTGACGTCTGGGAACATGCATACTATCTGAAATACCAGAATAAACGCCCTGATTATGTATCCGCTTGGTGGAACGTGGTCAATTGGCCGGAAGTGGAAAAACGTTACGAACAAGCGGTAAAATAACGCATACTTACGGATTGAAGCCGTCCCCAAACGCGAGCAGTCGCGATTGTCGGACGGCTTTTTGCCGTCTGTGCTACATGGGGGGTCTTCCCGCTTTTAATGCCGCAATGACGGAATCGGCATAAGGGTGCCCGCTTTTGTGATAAGCTTTTACGGCCGCTTCGATATCGTATTTTACGCGGCGGATCGTAATGCTGCTTTTGTCGCCCAAAGTCTCAATCAAGGCATAAGATGCACGCGGGTCGCCGTCGAACGGCAAACCGACGCTCCCGGTATTGACAATCGTTTTCCCGTTCCAAAACTTGACATAAGGGTAATGGATATGCGCATACGCAACAATACTTGCCCGCTCGTTTACGAACATCCGCTCAAGTTGCTGCGCTTTCGCATCCATTGGCACGATATCCAACACGTTTTGCGGCGTGGCATGCACGCAGTGCAACATATGTCCGTCCATAAGCTCCATTTCCAGCGAAAACGGCAGCTCCGCCAAATAGGCCAGTTCGCTTTTCGACAAGCGCCCTCTGGTCCATTCCATTTCCGTCAGCAACGCTTGCGCATGGCTTTCCGATTTGGCAAACCCTTCCTGAATTCGTCCCAGCCCCACCAATTCGTCAATATTGCCCCTGATAACCTGGGCATGCAGGCGCTGAATTGCCTTTACGCACTCTTCAGGCCGCGGTCCTTTGAAAACAAGGTCGCCCAACACAACAATGCGATCCGCGGACTGGTCGGCGATATCCGCCAAAACAGCTTCCAATGCATGATCATTTCCGTGTATATCGGCTAGCAAAGCTATTTTCATGCGTTCGACTCCTTCGTGAAGGTATTATTTTTTTCCAGTTGGACGAAAATGCGCTGAAACGCTTTGGAAAGCGGCAATTCCCGCCATTCCGCCAAATCGATCCAACGCTCGTTTCGCGTCCAATCCGCGTGCCGGCCATATTGCGGGGATTGTTCCGCCGCCAACAGGGCGGATGGATTGCCGGCATTTCGGGCGGCGGTCCAAATCGGACCCGGATGCTCACGGCATATGTAAACATCGAGCAACCAGCGTATATGGCTGAATGTATGCTCCACTTGCAGCAACATATGTCCGGGCTTGACGATGATTCCCTCGTCGTTCTCCAAACGGCGCGCCATTTCCGCCAAAGCCGCATCGCGTTGGCCCGCATCCTTAGCCGTCATGTTGTCTGACAAAAAATAATGCGGCAGTTCCCACATGCCGGCCAACAGTCCGTTGTCCGGCCTGCGCCGCACATAAATTTTCCCGCTATTTGCGCCCGAGCCGACAATGAGCGCGGCAATTCGATGTTCCGGCCGCGGCGGCTTCGCCTTCGATTTGACGGGCAATTGCTCAACCATGCCGTTAATCCGCGCGGCGCAATGTTCCCTGACCGGGCATGCAGCGCAGCTTGGGGACTGCGGCGTGCAAACAAGCGCCCCCAATTCCATAACGGCTTGATTGAATTCGCCCGCCATTCCAGCCGGAAGCAACGTTCTCGCCAACGCCTCGAATTTTTTGCGCGCCGCCGGTTTGGCAATGTCGTCCGCAAGCCCGAAAAAACGGGCCAACACGCGCAGCACATTCCCGTCCACCGCCGGTTCCGCCACATCATAAGCGATGCTTAGCACCGCTCCCGCCGTATAGGGCCCGACGCCGGGCAAGCGGGACATTTCCTCCTTGTCTTTCGGCACGATCCCGCCGTGATTCTCCACCACCACACGCGCCGCTTTATGCAAATTGCGCGCACGGGAATAATATCCGAGCCCCTCCCACAATTTCAGCACTTCTTCTTCCGGCGCCGCGGCAAGCGCCTGAACGGTCGGAAACCGCTCAAGGAACCTGCAATAATAAGGGATGACGGTGTCCACCCTGGTCTGCTGCAGCATGATTTCCGACACCCAAATCCGATAAGGATCGTTCGTGCGGCGCCATGGCAAATCGCGTTTGCCGGCCGAATACCATTGCAACAAATGTTTTGCAAAAAATTTGCCATTGCCATTTTCCGATATGTCTGCCATGCGGCCCTCCTGCCCCCAGCGCGTTTTTTCAATTCACACTATTATTATAAACGAATGCGGACCGGTTGGACTTTAATTTGCCAGGCAAAAAGCCGATAATAATCCTATATCGGAAGTAGATTCGGAGTGTGGCTCTTATGCGTATCGATCCGCGCCTGGCGCAGCAATTGCTTAAACTGCAAATTTCAGACGGCATGTTTCCCAAAGCGCAAACCGACTTGCCGGGCAGCCCGGACACAACCTTTCTTGAGCTGTTTGCCGCGCTGATGGAACAAACGGACCCCGCTTCTGCAGATTCGGTGAACAGCGTGGGTTCACGTTTCCCCCTGCCTTTTGACATGCCGGCGAATTGGCGCGGCGCCGATCCGTCCGGATACGATGCATTGATCAGCGACGCATCCGCCGCCTATGGCGTTGACAAAAGCCTGATTAAAGCCGTCATTCAGGCTGAATCGTCTTTTCGCGCGGACGCCGTATCCAGCGCGGGCGCCAAAGGGTTGATGCAATTGATGGACGATACCGCCGCTAGCCTCGGTGTGGCAAATCCGTTTGATCCCGCCCAAAATATTAACGGAGGAACAAAATTTTTGCGCGATTTGCTTAATCGGTACAACGGCAATACCGCGACGGCGCTTGCCGCATACAACGCCGGACCCGGCGCAATCGGCAGGCTTAACGTTCACAACGACGCCGAATTGTTTGCCCATTATGGGCAGTTGCCCGCGGAAACGCAACATTATGTCCGCAAAGTTCTCGGGATTGCGCAAACGTACCGCGATGCCCAAAACGCGGCGGATATTTCCTGATCTTGCGGGATATGTACTTTCGCCCCGATTTGGATATTCTATACTACGAATACGCTTATCCAAATCCATAAGGGGCTGAAATTGATGAGCCGCAAAATGATCGCCATTGTTGCCGCGTGCCTGACTATCGCAACAATTGCCGCCTGCGGAGCGAAAACAGACACCAACGCGGATGGCAAAGATCAGGCAGGAGAAGTTAATGCCGAAGCCATCTTCAAAAAAAATTGCGTTCCTTGCCACGGTGCGGATTTAAAAGGAAAAATGGGTCCGAAAACCGATCTTACCCACGTCGGCGGACGGCTGACCAAAGAGCAAATTGTCGCGCAAATCGAAAACGGCGGAGGCGGGATGGTTGCGTTTAAAGGCCAATTGAGCGCGGATGAAATCAATGCGCTTGCCGATTGGCTGGCGGCAAAAAAATAATTGCCGCTGGGCGCGAACCCAAGCGCACTGAACAACGATCGGCGAAAGCCGACGGTCGTGGCGGGGTGCTTTCCGATCTAACGGACGCGACAGAGGCTATTTGGGGTTTAACGCCCGGTTTTCAAATTTAACGGACGTAGGCGCGCTTATTTTAGCACTTTTTGCGGTATTCAGGTAAAAATAGTGCGAATAGCCGCTCAAGCGTCCGTTAAAATTTTTGCCCAGCCCTTTTTTGGCAAATAGCCTCCGCTGCGTCCGTTAGCGCTGGGTAGGTGGGTAACGCTCGTGTTGCGCGATGATGGTTGCGCAGGGAGGAACGCTCGCAGTGTGCAGTGGCGAAAAAAAGCGCCGTCCCGTCAAATACCGGGAATCGGCGCTCTTTTATGTTCGGTGCGCGCATACTGCTTCTCCAATTTTTCCCGGACGGCGGGATCAATCGCTTTGCCTTCCAGATAAGCGCTGTTGTCTTCATAGCTGATTCCCAGTTCCGCCTCGTCCGTCTGGCCCGGCCACAATCCGGCCGTAGGCGTTTTGTCGATCACCCGCTGCGGAATGTTCAGCTTTGCCGCGAGCATCCGCACTTGCCGTTTGTTCAGCGAACGAAGCGGCATAATATCGGCGGCGCCGTCGCCGTATTTGGTGAAAAAGCCGGTAATCGCTTCGGAAGCGTGATCGGTTCCCACTACCAAAAGATTTTGCTCAAATGCCAGCGCGTACTGCACGACCATGCGCGTGCGCGCCTTTACGTTGCCTTTGCCGCCGCGGCTCATATGGCGATGGATGCCTTGCGCCTTTAAGGCGTATTCGGCTTCCAGCACAATCTCGTCGACGGCGTCGCCGATGTTTGTCTCCACTTTCGTCTCAAGCCCGATCGCCTCGGCAATCGCGTAGCTGTCGGCAATGTCCTCCTGCTCGCCGCATGGTTGAAAGACGCCGAGCGTGATGTACTTTTTCCCGCTTGTTTCCGTCAGCCCGTCCGTTGCCAGCTTGCACAACGCGGCCGCCACGGCGCTGTCCACGCCGCCGCTGATTGCGATCAACAGGCCGCTTGCCCGGGATTTCACGATATAGTCCTGCAAAAAGGCGACGCGCCGGCTGATTTCCTCATCGACATCAATCACCGGCTTAACTTTAAAACGCTCGATTATTTCCTGCTGCAAACTCATATTTTCAACCCCATCCGCACATTTTCAGCCGAAATGGCTTACCGCTTTCCATTATAACAGAAAACCGCCATCCCGGCGGCATCCGGCAAAAAGCTTCATTTTCTTTCGCGGACGGATCCATAGCGGAGCCATTTGTTGCGCGGAGGATAGTTGTTGCCAAACGCCTTGCGCGGCCCGCGCCCAAACTGAAAACGGGGATAAAAGCTGATTGCGCACGAATCGGGCGCAAAATCGTCATGCTCCAGCCATTCATCTTCATAATCGGAATGATTCATATGCGATCACCTTAAGTAGACGGCCTATTCGGTCCGCCGAGCTTTTTGTCGGACAATTTTTCCGTTTGCGCAGGCGCCTTTGCCTTCGCTTTGTTTTCATTCGCTTGGAAAATTTGCTCCGGCGAACTGCCGTCCAACGTTTTGTTTGTTTTCATCTTGATCGGCCCCCTTGTGGGGTAGTATGCGTGGCAACGGGCAGTTTCAAACATTTTCGTCCTTTTCCCGCGGCAAAAGAATTCCAACGCCAAGCATCGCCGCATAAACCCATTGCTGAAATGTCAAATAAAACAACGACGCCTGATCACGGGCAAACAGCGAGATGACAAGCCCGCATAAGCCAAAAAGCACGAAAAAAAACCGCGCGTCGTCCCCGCGCTTCTTCGCGGCTTTTTTGCGCAGCAGCAAAATCAGGATTGCGGCGGATGCAATAAACAGATAAGCGTTTAGCGGATGATACCGCAATGCCGGATCATTCAGCGCAATCCCCCAGCGGACATGGGTCGGTCTGCCGTATTGCCAAATAAGCAAACAATCAAGCATTACGCCGGACAATATGCCAACAGGAAGCGCGTCAAGCAGGACGAGAGGCGAAACGCCCGCGCGTTTCAGTTTCCATAGCGCATAGGAAACCGCGCAGATGGCGCCGATACACGCTCCCCTCGTTGACGCCGCCATATACAGCGCCTCGGTCGGACGGCGAAATAACAGAAGCGGGTCAAACAGCAATTCGCCGAATTTCCACAAAAGCGCGACGATCATCAGGCCGGTGGTCAGGCAATCGATAATCAGGCGTTTGTGCCCGTTTCCCTTAAGCCGCCAATTGATTGCCGCCAAACCCGCCAACACGGATAAAAACAAAGCCAATAACTTCCACTGCAATAGAAAAGGACCCAAATTCACGGTTTCCGGCATCGATGATCCTCCTTACTTGGCGCGATACGGCGATTTCATGCGCTCCGCCGCATTGCCAGCGGAAAATTTTAATGGGATAATAAACAACGTTATGTCGATCTTGTAAGAGAAAAGGGGTTTTCGGTGGCAATGACGTATGATGTGATCATTATAGGCGGCGGACCGTCCGGCCTCATGTGCGCCATAGCCGCAAGCACCCGCGGCGCGCAAACCCTGCTCGTGGACAAAGGGAACAAGCTGGGACGCAAACTGGGCATTTCCGGCGGAGGGCGCTGCAACGTGACCAACAACAAAGAACCGGCCGAATTGATCCGCAATATTCCCGGAAACGGCAAATTTTTATACGGGGCGCTCACCGAATTCGGCAGCCGGGAGATCATTGCTTTCTTTACAGGATTGGGCATTCAATTGAAAGAAGAAGACCGCGGCAGAATGTTTCCCGCAAGCGACAAGGCGAAAACGGTCGTCAACGCGCTTATTGCCCAGGTGCGGCGGCAACATGTCGATATCCGTATAAACGAACCGGTGGAAAAAGTGTTGTATCGCGCAGGCAGAACCGCCGGAATCAGGCTGAAATCGGGCGAAGAGATTGCCGGCCGCTGCGTTGTCATCGCCACCGGCGGCAAATCGGTGCCGCAAACGGGCAGTACCGGCGACGGCTACCAATGGGCGATTGACGCCGGCCACACGATCACCGAACTGTATCCGACGGAAGTGCCGATTACGTCCGCCGACGCTTTTATCCGCAGCAAACAATTGCAAGGCTTGTCGTTGCGGAATATTGTGCTGACCGTATGGAACAGCAAAGGCAAAAAAGTCGTCGCCCACGAAGGGGATATCCTGTTTACGCACTTCGGCCTTTCCGGTCCGGCGGCGCTGCGCTGCAGCCAGTTTGTCGTCAAGGAACTGCGGCAATCGGCAGCCAGGACCGTGAAGCTGACAATCGACCTGTTCCCGGAAAAAAACGCCGAGCTTGTCTACGCCGAAACGCTGCGGTTTGCCAAAGAAGAAGCAAAAAAGACAAGCAAAAATGTGCTGAAAAGCTGGCTGCCGGAACGGTTGGCGCCCGTCCTGCTGCAAATGGCGGGCATCAGCCCGGAAACCACGTTGGCGAATCTCCGCAAACAATCGTTGCAGGAACTATCGCGGCTTTTGAAAGCTTTTCCCGTTCAGGCAAACGGCACGTTGTCCATCGAGGAAGCGTTTGTCACCGGCGGAGGCGTCGATCTGAAAGAAGTCGATCCGAAAACGATGCAGTCAAAGCTCGTATCCGGACTGTTTTTTTGCGGAGAAGTTTTGGACGTGCATGGTTATACGGGCGGCTACAACATTACCGCCGCTTTCTCGACAGGCCATATGGCGGGAAAAAGCGCCGCCAGGTTGTGCGGCCTGTGTCAATAGTATGTCCTGAGCAACGTCAGGCCGCTTCCCGCGCGAATCCGGTAGTTTGCCAACGTGCCCGGAACCAGCACGGCATCGCCGCGCCGCAATGAAATGTCGTCGTGATTGCCATACGCAAGTTCACCTTCGCCATCCGCGACAATCAGCACATCGGGATTGCCGGCATGGCCTTGCGAAAGTTCGACTTCCCTCTCGGATACAACCATTTTCTCAATTGCAAAGTACGGGCAGGAAACCAATAGCTCATGTTTCAGTCCCGTTTCTTCGCGCAGCGTTTTGCGCGCCGTATCCGCCTTGATCGGAGACTCTTCGCCGCCATACAGCATCACATCCGCCGCCTTGTCCACATGCAATTCCCGCGATTTGCCGCTTTTATCCACGCGATTCCAATCAAACACGCGGTATGTAACGTCCGACGTCTGCTGTATTTCAATCAGTGTTGTCCCGGCCAAAAGCGCATGCATGGTGCGCGCCGCTACGAAGACGACATCGCCGGGAGCAATTTTCCGCCGTTTCAAATATGGCCCGATATTTCCCGCCGCAACCGCCTCCATAAATTGTTCGCGGTTTTGAAACGTATGCCCCAGGATGACTTCCCCGCCCGGCTTGCGATCCAGTATGTACCATGCTTCCGTCTTGCCGAAATCGCCTTCCCGTTCGTTCGCATACGCGTCATCGGGGTGAATTTGCACGGACAGATCGTCTTCGGCCTCAATAAATTTCACCAACAGCGGAAACCGCTGTTGCGGCGATTTGCCGAGATACGCCAACGGATACTGTTCCGTTAATTCATTGATGGTTTTGCCCGCAAGCGGCCCGTTCCCGACAACGCTCGTGCCGTTCGGGTGTCCGGACACGACCCAATACTCGCCGATCGGCCTTTCCGTCTTGGCCTGAAACCATTTTTTCAATTTGCTTCCGCCCCAAATGCGTTCCGCCGGGACAGGAATGAATTTTACCGGATACGCTTGCATCGATTCTCGTCTCCCGAATTATTTTACCGTAAACTCTCTTTCCGGCATCGTATGCATGCCGCGTGCGGTCACGTGTGAAATCACGTGATAAGTTCCCGCTTCCTGGAACGTTGTTGTGATCGCATATTCGCCTTTTCCTTGCGGCTTTGCCGGAATCTCTTCATGCTTTGTGTCGCCGTCCCGCCAAATTTCAAATTTCACTTCATCGGCATCGTCAACCGTCTCGCCGCCCTGCGCGACAGTTGCCAAAAGCCGGACGCTTTCCCCAACCCCCGGCGCGGCGGGTTCAATCCCGATTTCCACTTTTATGGGGACGGCTGCGGAAAATCCGTTATCCCCCATATTCATGCCGTCCGAACCGGCATTCGCGCCGGTTCCGGCACAACCCGCAGCAGCCAACAAAACGGCTGCCGCCAGAAGCAAACAGCCAAATCGCCTTATCAATTTAGTCATCCCTTTTCGCTCATGTTGCACGATCATTAAATCAACAATAACAAAAAAGCGCACTGCAGTAAAGCAATGCGCCGCAAAATCGCTCCCGCTACGCTTTTCGCCGCGGCTTATTTCGCTTTTTCCACATCGCGGAAAAGGAGAGGAATTGCACATAGCCCGCCTATTCCCACGATCGAGTAAATCACTCTGCTTAAGCCGGAAGCGTCCCGGGTAACCGGCCCGCCAAACAAGGATGTGACAAGATCCCATTGAAACAAACCTACCAGGAGCCAGTTTAACGCACCGATGATTACCAACACCAAAGCGATTCGATATATCATGTTCGCGTCGTTCCTCCTATTGCCGATATGTCAATAGTGTGACCGATACGACACCAATTATGCATGACGGTTAATTTTCCGCCGGGACTTTGCGCGCACGCAATCCTGCCCGTTTACAAGAACAACCAGAAGCGCATGCCGATCAGAAGCGCCAACGTTGCGCAACTTAGCAATATTAAGCAAGCGTCATAACGGTTCATCCGCAGCATATTTGTCTGTACGCGAAACAACCCGGCGCGGCCGCAGCCGCGCGCTTCCATCGCTTGCGCCAAATCCGCCGCCAGATGTATGACGGAAATAATTAACGGCGTGGCAAGCGTCGCAATATCCCGCAATCCAACGGCTCCTCTTTTGCTTTGCCGTTTGCCGCGGGCCTGTACGATTCGGGAAAAACGCTCCCGTTCACGCGCAATCATCGGGATAAACCGCAATAAGAGCGACGCTGTCAGCGAAAATGCCTCGACGGGCAGTTTGAGACGGCGCAGGAAGGCAAGCGATTGTTCCAGTCCCGCCTTCATTTTCAGCTGGCTGGTGGTAAACATAAACGCCATTCCCAACAACATCACCAGAAAAATTTGCGATAACGAAAAAAGCGTGGTTAGCGCGGAAGATAAAGAAAAGGTCACGCTTCCGGCAACATGTATGCCTGCGCTGCCGCCAAATCCCACCCCGGAGAAAATCGCCC
Source organism: Bacilli bacterium (assembly GCA_036381315.1). NCBI lineage: Bacteria > Bacillati > Bacillota > Bacilli > Bacilli bacterium. Next base: position 11,115 of record DASVDB010000002.1, read on the forward strand.
CGATCAGCATGACGGCAAGATAAGGTTTGGCAAGCGGCCAATATTGGCGAAGAGGGACCCGGCACGCCCAAATGACGGCCCATGTCACCATGGCGGCACACGCCAATCCCGCCCATTGCCGTTCGGCAAACACGCCGATCGATAGCAACATGTACGCCAGCCACTTGGCGCGGGGGTCAAAATTTTCCGCGCCGTTGCCGGTGGCGGAATCAGCCGGGAAACCGGGGGAAGCGCCAGGGCTTTGCCCAATTGGTTTAGCCGCCGCAACATGACCGCTTTGGATGGAGAAGGTTTGCTTGCGTTTGATCGACCGCTCAATCGCTTGCGCCGCTTCATGCGGCGAAACAAAGCCGCCGGGAACCGCGATGCCGGCGCTTCGTAAGGCAGCCGCCAACGCCAGGCTCTCCGGCACGCCGATGCCCGCATCCGCCAAAATATCCGGGCGTTCCGACAAATCCCGCGCGGACAGCTGTGCCGTAACGCGTCCTTCGTTTAGAACGATGGCCCGGTCGGCAATCGGCAAAAAGGCATCCAGATCGTGCGTGGCCATCACGATCCCGCAACCGTTGTTTTTTCGCGCGATTAACTCGGACAACAAATATTGCATGCCAACCGAATCCAGTCCGGCGGTAGGCTCGTCCAGAAACAGCCAATCAGGCCCGGTGCAAAATGTGGACGCCAATGCCACGCGCCGCTTTTGCCCGCCGCTCAGTTCAAAGGGAAACGCGCCTGACAGCTCCGGCGGCAGCTTGCACGCCTCGAGCGCCTGCGCCGCCTTTTGCTCGCGTTCTTGTTTGGGCAAGCGCAGAAACCGAAGCGAATACGCAAATTCGCCCGCGACGGTGCGGGCAAACAACTGCTGCTCGGGGTATTGAAAAACATGGCCGATCCGCCTGCGCAGGCGCGCATCTTCCTTTTTCCCCCGCCAGACAGGCTCCCCGTTATAGGCTATCGTTCCGGTAAAGCGATCGTGCAAACCGGATAATACGTTCAGAAAAGTCGATTTTCCCGCCCCGTTTTTTCCCAAAATTAGCGTAATGCCGCCCGCTTCGATCCGGCAGGAAATATCCGCCAGAATCGGGCGGCTGCGCGTTTCGTCGTAGACCGCAAGATGCTCTACCGTTATGTACATAGACGGACCACCGCCTTCCGCAAATCGTCGTTCGTCAGCGGAAATCCGCCCAATTCCACTCCGGCGGCGAGCAAATGCTGCGCAACACGGACCGGATACGGCGGGTTAAACCCAAGCGCGGCGCAAGGCGATGCCGCAAACTGCTTCTCATTGTAAAAAAAGGATTCCGCCTGCCCGACATACGCCAGTTTTCCTTCCGCCAAAGCGACGACCTGCCCGGCGCGCGCCGCTTCGTCCATAAATTGCGTAACCCAGATGACGGCGGTTCCTTTGCGGCGCAATTCGGCGGCTACCGCCAACATCTGTTTTCGGGCGGCTTCATCCAGCATCGTCGTGACTTCATCGAAAATCATGACCTCAGGTTCCAACGCCAAACATCCGGCAATGCATAAAAGCTGCTTTTCGCCGCCGGATAGCTGATCTACCCGGCGATTTGCAAATCCTTGCAAGCCCACGGCGGAAAGGGCCGCGCTTACCCTTGCGGGCGTTTCTTCCCGGGGAAAACGGCAATTTTCCAGGCCGAAGCAAACATCTTCATAGACTGTTTCGCCGACGATTTGCGCATCGGGGTTTTGCATCACAAGCTGCACGGCATGCGGCGGATGGCTACGGACAACTTTCCCTTGCGATATCGGACAAAGCCCGGCGACGACGCGCGCCAATGTGCTTTTGCCGCTGCCGTTGCCCCCGACAAGCGCAAGAAAATCGCCGGGATGCACCGAAAGGCTTATGTCGCGCAAAACTTGCCTTACGCCGTCAGCGGCACGGTACGCCACGCTTACTTCGTGCAGCGCAATAATCGGAACAGGCACAGGTACCCCTCGTTTCGTTAACCCTTTTTATCCACAATCTATTGACATTTTATAATGAACTGGATTAACTTTAAAGATGGTTTTTAAAATTTTCCGATTTTCGGATTTTGAAAGGGAAGATGGAAACATGAAAAACGGCATCGCCATACGCGGGATTGTTTTCAGCGCGCTATTCGGAGCGTTGCTTGTTGTCCTCAGTTTTTTGAAGATTGATTTGGGGTTTACCCCCGTACCCATTGCCATGGAAACGATGGGCGTCATGTTGGCGGGGGCGTTTTTGGGGGCTCGTTACGGTTTCATTAGCATCCTGACGGTTGCGGTGCTGACCGCGCTTGGCGTTCCCCTGCTCGGCGGACAGGGCGGAATAGGATTGATTTTGGGACCGACCGGCGGCTTTATCTGGATGTTTCCGATTAGCGCATGCTTCATCGGGCTGTGTGCGGAAAAAATCAAGGGCGGCGGGCCGATGGCGGCAGGCAAAATGTTTCTGGCGATTTTTCTGTTCGGCTCGTTACTGTTGTACGTCTCCGGGGTACCGTGGCTCGCTTACAAGCTTCACGTTGGCATAGGCAAAGCGCTCGTGCTGGGCTGCTATCCGTTTTTGCCCGGGGATTTGCTGAAGGCAGTGGTGACGACCGCGATCGTCATGCCGATTCGCCGCGTCTACCCTGTCTGGAAGCTGGTGGGATCCGCGGAAGCGCAAGTGGCAAAATTTTAATTTTGCGGCCAAACGCCTACCGGCCTAAGCCGGCAGGTTCCTGTCGGCGGCTGAAACCGACTGTTCAGGCGAAAGCCTGAGCCCGCTAAAGCTTGCCGACGGAAACTTGGTCGGTTTGCCGGCTTGCCGCCTTGCAACTTTTAAACTTGTCCGCCGAATCTCAGTCGGCTAGCTGCCTTGCAACTTTTAACGGTCGTAGGAGAGCTTATTTTGCGCAAATTGCCCGCTTTTTTATTCTAACGGTTGCAGGAGCGCTTATTTTCGCATTTTTCCTGAAATTCGGGCCTTGAAACGACAAATAGCCTCCACTGCGTCCGTTAGAATTTTAGATCGGGCTTTTTTCGGCACATAGCCTCTGCTGCGTCCGTTAGCGTTGTGAAGGGAAGCGGGCCTCCCGTTTTGGCGTTGTGCGGTTGGGCGAACCACTCGCTTTAGCGTCGAGCAAGGAGGCAGCTCCTCCCGTTTTGGCGTTGTGCAAGGAGATTCTCGCCCGTTTTGGCGTAGAACAGCCTTTTACTTCCCGATTTGCACCCGGCACAAAGATTTGCGGCCATGCAACACGTTGGCGACTTCGGCGGAAACCAGCCGGGAAACCCTCGCTTGCGATTGCTCCGTTAAACCGGCAATATGCGGCGTTAACAAACATTTTTCGTTATGCAAA
>DASVDB010000003.1 GCA_036381315.1 Bacilli bacterium
GCGGTTTTTCTCCCAAATGTTTTTGACATTTCCGACGACATGATAATCGCGGTAATCGATGCTCGGCCCGAATGCGCATGGAGCCCTTTTTCCGGATTGGTTGTCAAGATGCCAATCGGGCTTTTCTTCCTTAAACGGAGCGTGAAAATACTGAAATTCACCGGCGAGATACCGGTCGGCTTCCCGTATAATCAAGGTTTTTTCCTTTTCCATCTCCGGCGTGAGTTCCGGCTTCTCCCAGCGCATTCGCCTTACGCCATGCGGCTTTTCCGGAATCCACAGCTTCCGCCTTAGCCAAAACTGTTTTTTGATCGCCAGATTTACCCTGTAGGAAATCTCCCCGGGCGACATCGCCAAAAGACGGTTCCAGTACCATAACGCTTTGCCTGGCAAACGCTCACCCCCCGCGCCGAATGACGAACGGCGTTTTCCCTTGAGCCGTGCGCTCCAGCCGATCCACCAGGTCTATTTCGATGCGCATTTCCGCTGGAATTTTGGTTCGGGCATTCTTCATGATTTTGCTCCGGTCAAGATCGCCAAACAACGGATTCGGGACTACCAAAATGCGGACTAAATCAAAGCTTTCCTGAATAATTTGCATTTGCAAAACGTGCTCCACTTCCCGCGGAATATGATCGATTCCCACCAACCGGGCTCCGGATCTCGCGACCAGGAAATCGCCGCTTCTCCCTTTCACACAACGAAACGGCATTAGTCCCAGGCAAATCAACGCCAGATCCGCTTCGCTCGTATTTTTGGCAACGCAGATCAAGTCGCCCGTAGCGTATCGCACCAGCGGCATCGTTAAATTCCAAAAAGGCGTGCCGATGATTTCATAGTAATCATATAAATCGTCCGATTCGGCAAATTTCAACTCGACATGCGCATAAAAAGGATGAAAATAATATTGATTTTCTCCGTACCCATAGGCGAATGCCACCCGTTCCGCCTGACCGTAATAATCCAGCACCTTGCACCCCAAAACGGCTTGCGCCAGTTTGCGCGTCTTGTCGGTTAACACTTCTGAGGAAGTAACCACATACGGAATGCATAATTTGCGCTCTTCTCCCGACAAAAATCCGCATAAGGCTTCCAACGAGGTGGGATAGGCCATTAAACAGTCGGGTTTGAAATTTTTTATCGCCTGGAAATAAAATTTTATATTTTTCGGCTGAAGGTGGTTCGACGACATCATCAATCGCTTGCGGTCGGATGAATATTTCCAAAAAGGCGGACGTTGATCGGACGCGCTTTTGACGTTATCGCCGCGCAGCGCCACGACTTTCGCTTGCCTTATGTCCAGCCCCATGGCGCGAATGATTCCATCGATAAACGCCTGTTCGGCCGCAATGGATAACGGAGAGCGGACCAATTTGAGCGGAATTCCGGTGGTGCCGCTTGTGCTTGCGGGTATTCCGATCCGCTTCAGCACTCCCGAAACCAGAAAATGGGACGGGTTGTTCCGGATCATCTCCTTGCCTAATACCGGCCATGCCGCAAACTCCCGCCGATTTCCGACCTCCCGGCCGTATTTGGTTTTTCCGGCGGCTTTTAATACAACCTTGAGTCTTTCTTCCTGCCACGACAACAAGGTATCCTTTTCAACATGATTCAATAGGTTATGTAATCTCTCGATTTTTTTGTAATAAATCGGGTTCCGGCGAACGAGCGTATCCGCCCAATCGACATGTTTCACATTATTGATCAACTTTTTTAACATAACCTGGTTCAATTGCAGTTCTCCTCGCATTCTTCGCTTGATTGAGGGAAAGATAAATGTCCTCAAGCGCTGCCGCATACTTTCGCACATCGAGATGCCTGATGCTTTCTTTTGCCGCCATTCCCATCTTCACCCGCAGATTCCCGTCCGATAATAGCAAATATAATGCTTTTCGTATGTCTTCCGTATTTCCGGGTTGCACCAGGACGCCGTTGTCCAAATGGCGGATCAACTCCGGAATGCCTCCGACGGGAGTGGCAATCACCGGCAAGCCATAGGCCATTCCCTCCAGCAATGCCATCGGCAATCCTTCGTTATAGGATGGCAAAATGAGTACGTCCGCTTCATTTAGAAGCTTCTCTTTTTCACGGGGGCCCACCCATGACAAAATCGAAACGGCAGCGGCCAAGCGCAATTTGTCGATGAGCAATCGCGCTTTTTCGCTTTCCCCGTCACCGGCGACAACGAGTTTCGCGTTAATCCCGTTCATCCGCAACAACTCCGCGAAAGCATGAATCAAGTCGAACGTTCCTTTCCGTTCGCCGATCCTCCCCATAAACAAAACCGTAAGCTGCTCGCGATTGGTCCGCTGCGGGATCGAATCGGGCAACTGCACCGGGTTGGGGGCCACCCATATTTTTGCTGTTTCGATATGCAGCTTCGCGGCATAAAATTCCCGCCAACTATTGGATAAAACAATGAATTTGGCGCACCGGCGAAAAGTTGCGCGGATGATGTTTTGCCAAAAAACGGGTTGCGCCGCAAAAAACAACGGATATTCCGCGCCATGGGCATGCAACACAATCGGCCTGCCGGAAAAAAGCGAAATCCACATCAGAATGACTTTTCGGAATGTGCTTCCCCTGGAGGCAAAATGAATATGGATTGCTTGAGGCCGGAAAATCGACAATTGCAAAATAAGAAGCAAAATCGCCCGGAAAAAGACAAGCGTTTTCTTCAGCGCGCCGCCGTCTTCCATGGTGGATATGTGCCTGATTTTCATTCCGCCCGGGCAATTGTCGATGATCAACTTTTCTACGGATGACACGCCGCCTTTCACGCGCAAACCCGGGCCCAACATCAATACATGGATCTTTTTGCGGATGCTGTCCATAAGACCTCCTATGAAACGGATCGCGCCTTCTCTTTCGTCCGCTCTTTATATTGGCCTTCATAAAATAATCCTTTGCAGATCATTCCCTGGACGAAATAGAAGATGACAAAAGTGACAACCGAAGAAACAGCCACACCTTTGATACCGAATTCCGGAATGAGCAATACGGATAAAACGACACTGATAAAGGCCCGAAGCAAGTTAAGCAACAAATTAATCTTTGGATAGTTCGTGGCAATGAAAATATTTCCGCCTACCAGCGTCAAGGCATAAACCAAAGTCGCTAGCAGCAATATTTTCAGAACAGGCAGAATGGCCAGGTAATCGACGCCAAATATGAACCTGATTATATAACCGCTGATCATATAAACCGCGAACACGACCGGCCAGCAAACCACTATCATTTTCTTTTGCAATTTTTTATAGTAACGGTACACATCGAGATTTTTATCGCTGTGCCCCTTGGAAATCTTTGGCAATTCAACTTGCATAATCGAGAGCGGCAACATCCACAAGCCTTTTGCAATCATGCTGGCAACACTATACGCGCCAACCGTCCCATTGGAAAAAAAGGACATCACCACCAAAAGGTCGACATATCCGAGCAAAATCGAGGTCAAGTTCGAAATGGCGCTATAGCCGATAAAGGAATACATGCGGACATTTTCGCTTTCCTTTAGGGAGCGAAGGTATCCCGCCGCTCTACGCTGCCAGTGTTTTTTCACCAAAGGAAAGCACAATAAAAAACTTGCCAGGCATAAAATGAAGTACGCTTCAGCGTAAACTTTCGCCCCGAACAAATAGACAGCGGGCAGAATGATCAGAAACTGGGCAAGGAAAAATCCCACTTTGATGACGGCAACATAGTTTATTTTATTGATCCCGTTTAAAAAATGAATGAACAACCCATGCGACGAGTGGGTCAGCGCGATGATCGGCAGCAACATCACGGTGGCGTTCAGAAACACGATCACCTGATGTTCGCGAATGAATGGCAACGAATTTACAAGAATATAAATAACCAGACAGATGACAGACGAGACTGCCAAATTGGTTTTTACCAAAAAGGTGAATGTCTTTTTTCGCTCTTCTTCGCTGTTTTTTTCCGAAACAAACTTCAGGATTGCCGTGCTGATGCCGAAAGCCGATAAAACAACAAAAATTTCAAAGTATGTTTCATATTGTTGGATGATTCCGAACTGTTCCGGGCCGAGCATTCTGCTTAAGATGCTTTTCAAAATAAATTCCAACCCTCTTGATGTAACCATGGCGGTAAACAGAACAAGAGAAGGAAATTTCAGGTTGACGATTTTGCCGGCAAGCATTGCATATCTGGTCATCGCTCAATTTGTCTCCAATTTTTCGGGGCTTCGGCCAACGGAATCAAACCGCAATTGATTGATGATCAGCGCAAGCACGATCAGAAAAAACCACCTTTGCCCGCTGGAGTAATTGGTGTTCGACAACGCCATGATAACGGAAAAATAAAAGACCAAGGGAAAAAAGAAACTTAATTTGACCGTCCGGGCGCTGGCGGACAATAATTGAAACACTTTCCCGATGAACAAAACCAACAGAAACAGTGAGATGATTCCGTTTGAGATCGCAATATCCAAAAAATCGTTGTGCGTATAATCTCCATCTCCGTGATTGTAAGCTGAATAGTTGAACACAAAATATTTGGCGATGCTGATGCCGCGACCAATGAAATAATTCCATACGTTTGCTTCCTGGATGAAACCTTTTACAATCCCGATCCATATGCCAACCCTGCCGGCGCCAAAGCTGTCAATGGAAGCGGAGCCCAGAATATCGACAAATCTTTTTGCAATAATATCCGCGGCAAATTGGGATAACAACGCGGCCACAATCATGATAAGCGCCGAGATTTTGATGATGGGGCCCCATCTTTTGTTCAGCACGCTGGCATGCACGGCTTGAAAAACAACCGATAAAATAAGCGCCAATGCGACTGTCCTGGTTAACGTCACCAGCATTCCGGCAATCATGAACATGCCGGCGGCCAAATAAATTCGATTCCTTGTTTGCAAATACTTGTAACTTGATACCAGATACATGGCAAACAATACATTCGCCGAGCCGACCGGGCCGTCAAACGTTCCCACCGGTCTGTATGCATCGCCGTAAAAATGGCGAACCAGTTCAACAATGCCGATTGACTTCAGGCCGAACATCTGGAATGACACAAACTGCGCAACTGTAATGATCGCCGAAAGTGTCCCGCAAAAAACGAGCGCTTTGGCAATTCGATTCGTTTCTTGCAAGTTGTTGGTGCCCAACGCAAAAAAAGCGAACAGCGCCGCGCCGATCACAAAGCGGAAATAAAATAGCACCGCTTCATTGACGTAAATGGTAGTCGCAATCCCCGCAACATTCCAAACGGTCCAAAGCACATAGATGAGGACGATTTGGCTGCATTTGCTTTCCAGGATCGTTTTCGTCCTTACGATCAATCCGATTGCCAACGGAAAAACGATGGCGGGAATGATGAGCTGCGAGAACGGAAAACCCGCGAAGCTTATATTGGTCAACAATCCTTGAAACAGTCCCCAGACGCTTAAAATCGCAATGTTTATTTCCACGGGATAAACGGCGGAAAGCGCGGCCAGCAGCAATACCGCGACAAGCAAAATGGATAATTGGTAATTGCCCGCGGTCATTACGCCAAATAAAAAAAATGCGAAAATCAACGCGATTGCGGACAAGATTTGTTTCATGATCCCCGAAGTTTGACTGGCGTATGATACATTATGTATCATCAACGGCGCAAGCGCTCTTGAACTTTTCATTTTGTTACCTTCCGATTGGCCTTATTTTTAATAAGCGTCATCCGAACCTAACATGACTCTGAATGTTTTCAAAATGATTTTTACATCCAACCCGATGCTTCTGTTGGCTATATATTGGAGATCCAGTTCAACCATTTGCTCGAAATTCAGTTTGTTGCGCCCGCTAATCTGCCACAAGCCTGTGCAACCCGGAATAACCGACAGCCTTTTAAAATGAAACGGCGAGTATTCTTTCACTTCGTTGGGCAATGGCGGCCGCGGTCCGACAAGACTCATTTCCCCTTTCAGGACGTTCCATAATTGCGGCAGTTCATCCAGGCTGGTTTTGCGGATTATTTTGCCGACTTTGGAAATGCGCGGGTCGTCTTTGATCTTGAACATATGGCCCTTTATTTCATTTTGCGCCATTAACCCGGGAAGAAGATTTTCGGCATTCGGCACCATTGAGCGAAATTTATACATGCGAAATAACTTGCCGTTTTTCCCGACGCGCATTTGGCTGAAAAAAACCGGAGCTTTGGGCGCCTCCAATTTAATGGCAATTGCAAGCAATATAATGAGCGGCGAAAGAAGAATCAGCCCCGAAAGTGCGCCGGTAATATCGATCGCCCGTTTGGCGAATGCGTACGGTATCAGTTGGCCCGCCTGATTGCCGGCTTTCGTTTCCCGATAATATTGGGATGATTCCAATTTCAGTTCGTTTAAAACATTTCGCAAGTTTATCTTCCTCCTGCAACTGCAAATATAGGTTCAGCACGACCAGGATACAACAAACTGTTTTATTTTCCGCCACAACAAAAGAAACGGGCGCAAGGGAATATAGAGAAACACCCATGATTTTGGCAATGGCAGCATTTGCAAATCTTTGGCAGTGGGATAAACATAACTCGTGAGATACCTTACTTTTTGCGAATTGCTCCTGATCAAAAGTTGATAAAACATAAAACCGGCTGAAGCGGCCGGCTCTTTGTCATTTTTAATAAAATGGATCGCTCTTTTACTTAACCGGACAGACTTTGCGCCTTCGAGCAACGGGGTCATCCCGGCTGCGATCGGGGTGTTAAACAGATTTGCCGCCAGAATGGCCGCCTGGCCCGCAATGTGGCGAAAGCCGTATTCATGTTGAAGCCGCAAGGCGGATTCCACATTCATCCCATTGCGGAACAGTTGATCGACATCGGCAAGCCAGCGCAGGCGAAACCAACCATGGCGGGCTCCATGGGCGGCAAGAAAACAAAACAAATCGTCCGCTCCCAAAAAATAAACGGGGCCGTTTCCGAAACAGCTTAATCTTTTTCGCTCCCACAAATGTTCAAACGGCGGTTCGCTCCATGTGTCAGGATTTAGCCGCCAATGCAATTCAACCTGGATATGTTTTTCCGGATGCATAAATGACAGATGGTGCCGCCTTGAATTTTTATCGTTGAACGGATAATGCTCCAGATTGTATCCGGCCTGAAGGAGCGTTTCTTCCGCCAACTTGATATCCTGTTTTCGCACCAGCATGTCAAGATCCTTTGAGGTTCTTAAAGAGATGTCGCCATATATTTCCCTGGCAAGCACCGGACCTTTTAAAAACAAGGTTCCGACGCGCTTCTCCGCAAAAGCCTTGCTTAATATTGCCGTCTCCCGGGACAGGCGGAGCATATGAAAAATGTTTCTGCGATAATTGACTTCCAGAGATTTGCGGACATGGCCGGGAACAAGGTGTTCTTTTTTGTATTGTTTCAAATTGCCGTATACGATTGGATGCACCCGATGATGCCCGGAAAGCGCAAGAAAATAATGCCACCTCACGCCTTTTCCGCTTTGCAGGATGCGGCCCGGGAGATCCGGATCATTGGGCAATCCGATCAATGCACAAAGCAATTTGAGTTCTTCAGGGAGAAGGCTTACATCAAGCCGCGAGCCATTTTCCATTACCCTTTGCACCTTCATTCAAGCTTATCTGACACGATCTTAAGAGAGAAATATTGATGGGCATTTAACCCGCTCTCACGTCACACCCTCGACAATGTATGTCTAAGGTTGTTGCAAAACCCACAGCATGACCGAGTGCCTACGGTGATATAGGTGCAGTAGACATTACCTGTGTTTCCGCAATGGGATGGAAGCACGTTCACTTTATTTTTTTTACGTTATTTAGCACAACACCCAGGAAGGTCGTATTTACATGCTCCAAAATCATTTTCGCGTTCGCCAGTGTTTTCCGCTTCGTTTTGCCCAAGTTGGCGACCAGCAAAACGCCATCGCATTGGGCGGCAATCAGCTGCGCATCCGCCACGGAAAGCAACGAAGGGGCATCCACGATGATGATTTCGTACTGGTCGCGCAATTCATTCAGGATCTCCCGAAGTCCGCCGGATGCGAGCATTTCCGCAAGATTGGCCGCGAGCGGGCCGGACGGGATTAGGCAAAGGTTATCAATATGCGTTTCCAAAACGGCTTCCGCAATTTTTTGGCGCCTTGCGAGGGCGGAGGATAAGCCGCTGCTGTTACTCATTAAAAATATTTCGTGCAGAATCGGTTTGCGAAAATGCGCGTCTACAAGAGCGACGCGTTTGCCTGCCTGCGCGCAGGCAATGGCTAAATTGGCCGCCGTTGTCGATTTTCCTTCCCGCGGCAATGTTGAAGTCACCATGATGCTTTTGCTTCCTTTTTCAGCCGCGGCGAATTCAATATTGTTGCGCAGGTAGCGATAAGCTTCCGAAATGGGGGAATCGGGATTCCGTTCCATAATAATGGGCAATTTAAGTGCCGACCGGTGCATACGGATCCTCCTCGACATGCATCTTTAATTTTCCTTCTTTTCGCCGCTGCAAATCTTTTTTCCTGATCACGCCGATCTTTCCGAAGATTGCCGCTCCCAGGATTGCCTCCGCTTCCCGCTCCGTTTTGACGGAATCATCCAAATGCTCGAGAAGAAATACGAGCGCAACCGACAATACCAGCGATAACACAAAAGAAAGAAACAAATGAATGAGCGGACTTGGATTGGATGGCGGCGGAACGAAATCCGTGTTGGCTTTTTCCAGAATCTCGATATTATCGAGCTTCATAATGACCGGGATCATATCTTTAAATGCTTCCGCGACGGCGTTCACGATATCGGCCGCTCTTTGATAAGAGTAATCGGATACCGAGATTGACATAATCTGCGTCTGGCTGACCGAACTTACGCGGAGCAAACGGGACAAAGCCTCGGGGGCAAGTCGGAATTCGGGATGGCGCCTGACCACTTCCTCCATGACGGGCGCGGCTGTAATGATTTCCTTGTATGTGTTTATCAGCATGATATTGGCACTGAGATCGTCCACGTTGATCCGCTGATTCAATTGCTGATCGGACGGCCATTTGTTGACAATCAGTTTTGCCGTTGCCTTGTAGATTGGATGCACGTAATAAAAACTGACAACTCCCGTGACGATGCATGAGGTGAGCACGCAAACGGCTATTATCCATGACCGTCTTCCCAAAATTTTGAAGTAATCCTTCAATCTCAACGACTCCATGTGTATCCTCCAGAATCTTTCATATAAGCCCAGGTTCCATCAGCCGGTAAGCCCGGGTTCAGCCGGACAGCCTGGCAAAATTTGATACGTTTCGTATCTCATATCGCATATTAATAATTTATGTTACATTTTGTATCTAGTCAAGCGTTTTTTTTGCCATTTGTCGTTTTTTGCAGAGGCGCGGATCATTTGCTTAACAGTTTTCCGTCATCCAATGACAGCTGCAAAAATTCTTCCTGCCGCACAATTTGTCCCTCTTCCAGAACGACAACCTGATCGGCGTTGCGGATGGTCGATAACCGATGGGCGATCACAATGACCGTCATGGAACCTTTTATCCGATTCAGCGCTTCCTGGATTTTCGCCTCGTTCTCGCTATCCAAGGCGCTTGTCGCTTCGTCCATGACGAGAATGGCCGGGTTTCGCAAGATCGCCCGCGCCAGCACAAGCCGCTGCCGCTCGCCGCCCGATAAGCGGATGCCCCGGTCGCCGATCACGGTGTCGAGACCATCCGGCAGCTTCTCCACAAACCCGGCGGAGGCGGAAAACGCCAAAGCTTCCCAAAGCTTACTCTCGGTCGCAAACGGCGCGACCATGCGCAAATTGTCCCGGATGCTCGCATGGAACAAAAAGGGGTCCTGCGCCACATAGCTGACTGAACGCCGAAACCGCGACAGCCGCTCATCCGTCAAGGGAGCGCCGTCGACCAGAATTTCGCCTTGCTCGGGCTGCACAAGCCCGGTCAGCAGATCGACCAGCGTGCTTTTGCCGGCGCCGGATTTTCCCACGATGGCAGTCACCCGGTTTGCCGGCACCACAAGGCTGACATCGCGGATCGCATAGGGCTGATCCTTGCCGTAGCGGTAATAAAGATTGCGGCAGAAGATTTCCTTCTCCGGGCGCAGCGGAGCAAGCGCCGTCCGGCCGGCGCGGCGCACCGCCTGTTCCTTCGCCGCGGCGCATTCTTGCAGCAAGCTCGCCAGGTTGCGGAAGGCCGGGTATGACGACACGATTTGTTCCCAACTCGCCTGAATTCCGGTAAATTTCGGCCATAATCGCGTGAAAATAACCATGATCAGCATAAGATGGCCCGGCTCCGCCTGAAATACCCGAAACGACAGGAGTACAAACAGCGCGATCAGGACGGCCGACGCCGCCTTGTAAAAAAGCTGGGAGGTAGACTGCAGCCTGGCGAATTGCAAATAGTTGCTCTCCATGTTCCGGCACATCTCACGAAACCATTGGAAGTGATGTTCCTCCAGCATGTTCGCCTTGATATCTTTGATGCCGTTAAAATGCTCGCTGAGCCCGCCCATGTAATCCTGGGACAATTTCGTCGTCCGTTCGCCAAGCCGCTTGGCGGTTCGCACAAACCTGCGGGAGAATAAGGCGAGCAGCACGCCGCTCACAATCACGAGCGCGGTCAGTTTGACAGATAGCCAAAGGGCAAACCCGATTTGGATTGCGGTAAACAAAAATGTTGTCGCAAGCCTCATCGCCAATGTCGCGCCCTGACTGATATTGGCCAGTTCATGCGTCATCAGGTGGTTTAAATCCGATCTTCTTTTTTGCAGATAAAAGTTCCAGTCCGCTTCCAGCAACGCCTGGTATGTTTCCAGACGCAGCGTCTTGATGAAGCCTTGCTGGATTTTCTGGTTATGGATCGTCATATTCCGCTGCAGCACTGCCTGCGTCAGGACGATGCCAAGATAAACCGCCAGCACAAGCGGCAGATGCGCGCTTTCCGGCATTTGCCCAAGCAGCGGATCGAGCACGGATACAAACGGAATGTCCCCCGCACGGCCGCTCAAAATGCCGATAAAACCAAGCAGCGGCGCCAGCAAATAAACGGACAAGCCTTCGAGGGAACTGACCAGCATCATGCCGACAAAATGGAAATATAGTTTGAAGCCCGCAACGGTATGCATTTTTTTTAAAAAAAGCAAAAGCTGTTTCATTGCATCTCTCTCAGTTCTGGGCTATTTGCTTCCATTGCCGCCACATGACCGAAAACGGAAGCGGTCATTCCCGTATCTTTTTCCCGTGCGAAATCATGTTCCCGAATGTGGCGACCACCGTGAACCGATCCTTGAACTCGGCGCCCGTGACGTACATGGAACCGCTGCGCAGCCAGGCGTGCGCGATCATGTTGCCGGCCGCGTCCTTTGCCGTCCCCAAATACAGGGTGCTTTCGATGCCGCGCCGTTTCAACATTTTCATTGCGGCTATCGCCATGACGAGGCACTTGCTTTCCCACCAGGTGTAACGGCTCATTAGACGGACGGCGCAGGATATGTCCCTGATCAAGGCAATCCGATCCGGTTCGCAGTCCATGGCGGTTTCCCGCATGCAAACGCCCAATGACGGGGAAATTCGGGAAAACGGCAGCATTTTCAGCATGCGCGCCCAGCCGAGATAAAAGAACGCCTCCACCAGCAAGAGCTTCATTTCCCGCTGCAGCCGCAAGTATCGGGCGGCCTTTTTGCGCAAACGCACAAAGCGCATTCGCATTCGCATTATGAACCGGTCGCGGCGGGCGTCCCGATTTGAATCAGATGTTCGCGCAGCAAATTGCGCAGAAAGTCGAGCAATTGCTCTTTACAAGTTTCCGCGTCGATATCGTACGTTTCCGTCAGGTTGTCAAGCAGCTTCCTTACGGCGACGGGCGACTCCATCATGTCCCAAATCGCCCCGCCGGTCCTGCCGAGATTATAGTACTTTCCGGATTGAATGCTCATCATTACTTTCTCGCCGTCCATATTGCTCACGAGCAGATCCTTAGCCTGCACAACAAGATCGTCCGGATTGATCGATTGATTCCTCATGGCGCGTCTACCTTTCTTTTTGCAGCATATTCAAAATACGGGCTGCCAACCGCTGCGCGGTAAAACCGGTCAACGGCCGGTAAAGCCTGAAAACATCGATACGGCTCGCGATACTGGCGGCCATGGCAAAATGCCATTGCTCCATGCGCATAAACGGAAGCAGCGCGCCGCGGTATGTATGCGCCCGAAAAACAGGCAGTTTCTGAAGCCCCGACAACGGATACATGCCTTCGCCGATTCGGGTCGGCACGAGCTCAAACACGCCGGCGAGCGGAATGGGGGCTGCGGCAAAACGCTCCAATACCGGCACTGCGAATTTCGTGGTCCGCTGATACAGCGGTGTGTAGCGGCGAAATTCCATGTTAAGCCCGGCAATGCTTTCCTGCCACAGCTTTTGTTGGGGATAAGACGGCGCCACCATCGGCGTTTTGTCCGCCGCGAACGACACGGCAATCACATCGTCGCTTACAAGGGGCAGTCCCCGATGCAGAAATGCCGCCGCAAGCGTCGATTTGCCGGCTCCCGACTCCCCCACAAACGCGTATGCCCGGCCATCGATCGCGACAGCGCTGCCGTGCAGCGGCAGCATTTTCCGCTGCAGCAGGATGGCGCCCATTGCGCTTCCCAACAAATAAATCCGGAGCAAATCCCAATCGGCGTTCTCCATCGGCGAAACCAGGATCCGTTTTCCGTTCTCAACGCAAACCCGCGCCGCGTTCGGAAAACGAAACAGCACCCGTTGATCCAAAACGGCAAAATATTGCTTTTCGAACAGCGATTCGCTCCATTCACCCGGCATATCGCGAAGCAAAATTTCGATATCCGGAAGCGCGTTTCGTTCGTTTGCTGCAATGAGTTCGGGAAGGGGGATTTCGCTTTGGATCCTCATCCCGAATGCCTGATATATCAATGTTCTCGCTCTCCCTTGGTGGGGCCCCCGCACTCTTGAATTGTACGGGGGCATGGAAATAACCGGATTAAGACGTTGGAACGCCCGGGGGGGAAGTAGGCGCCGGAATCCCGGTATCCGTATCCGTGATATCCAGATCGAGTTTGCCACCCACATATGTCCAATCCAAAAAATGAGTGCCTTCGCCGATCATGGTCATGCCTACGTCCAGAACTTCCAGTTCCGGTTTCTCCCAACTCTGTTTGGCCAAACAAATCACCTCCCCTCCATTTTCAAAAACCGGTACACAATCACGCTGCGCAGCACGCGCTTTGCCCGGGGATCGATGGCAAGCTCCGGGCGAACATCGCCGCTTAACGCGGCGAATGCTTCCTTGATTCCGGCCACATTCATATAGCGGGAGGCGACCGGATCGCCGCACAGCTCTTCGATTTCATGCGCAAGCGAGGGCCAGGAGGGCTTTGTGCGCTGCACCCAATCCGCGCTTTGCACACCCCCCATGCGATTCAGCCGGACCTTGTCGGGCAGAATATGCGCGGTGGCCCGGCGGATCAATGAGCGTCCGATGCCGTTTTGCACATATTGTCTGTCCGGCAAGGACAAACAGAAACGCACCACCCGCGGGTCGCAGGTCGGATCGCGCTCCCACAGGGAATACCGCAACGACAGCTTGGCCCCGGCCGTTCCCTGCATGTTCAAAACCGTCGGATTTTGAAAAAACTGCTCCCGCTGCCGGAACATTTGCAGCGGGGTCGGGTTTAACCTGAAATCGCAATCCCGCAGTTTTTCATAAATGTTCGTTTGCCTGGCAAAATCGGGATGAATCAGCGTCAACGCATCCATGCCGCTCTCCCTCCCGCGGCCGTGCAGCCCGCGGGGCGCGCGCGACAGGACGGGATAAGCGTATCGGCCGATCCTGGGCAGCAAAACGGACCGCCCGATTTGCAATTGTCTGCTGAATTGCGTCAGCTCGCGATAAAAATGAATCCAGCGAAATTTTCTGAGAAGCAGCGCGTAATAGTCGATGGCCGATCCCCAGGAAATGGTGAAATTTCCTCTTGCTCCGGTTAGCAGCACACCCGCGCCGTCCTTTGCCGCTTCTTCATAGATGCCTTTGATCCAGAACGAATTTTCAAAATGTTTATAGGGGCCCTCAAGGATCGCCAACCAGTCGTCGATCTCGGTATAAGGGCTTTTGCCGGGGAAGTCGAGATAACGGTCGGCGATATTTCCGACAAATTCGACCGTTGCCTTGATAAACGGAGTCTCGTCGGCAAACCTGTGTCTTCCGGTCCAATCGGCAAAATCGGGCGACGGAACGTAGCTGTATGTATGCAGCGTTTTGCCCGCGCGCTTGAGCTCTTGTGCGGCAAACCCCGCGACGGAACCGGAGTCAAGCCCCCCGCTCAACGTCGCCCCCACCTTGCGAAATGTGCGAAGCCTAGCGGTTACGGCCTGCCGGAATATATCGCGGAACGCTTCTTCATATTCCTGGTTGGACGATAGCCTAAGTTCCTCTTTGGGCAACAAATCTCCGTACCGCGTTAGCCTGATACAGCCGTCTTGCGCAATGAACGAATGGGCGGGCGGGATTTGCCTGATGCCCTCGTACACCGTTGCGTGCGCATCGGTGGAATCAAACATCGCGGGAATGGCCAAAAATTCCGCCAGCCATTCTTCGTTTAGCGCTTTTCTTGTTCCTGCCGCGGAAAACAGGGGCAAAATCACCGTGCAGGCCGCAATCCGATTCCGGTTGTGATGGTAATACAACGTCCTGTTTCCGGTTAAATCCCTTGCGCCAAAAAGCAGACGCTTTCGCTGATCCCATATCAAAAAGGCGAAATCGCCGAGCAAATGCGCGGGAGCTTCACTGCCCCATTTGGCATAGGCATAAAGGATGAGCTCGCTGTCGCTCATGTGCTTTTGTTCGACAGGATCGACAGCAAGCTGCCGGAATAATTCCTCGCGGTTATCGATAATCGCATCGGCCGTAATTGCCAGTCCAAGCTGCTCATCGAAGTTCGGCAGCTTTTCATGAGCCGCCTCCGGCGTAATCCATTGAGCGTGGCAGCCCAGTAAAACCGGGCCTTGTTGCCAGATGCCGGCGGCATCGGCGGGATATTTGCGCAAGCTTTGCATCATGGAAACACCGTCGTTCGCGAGATTCCCGGGTGCTTCGCCGAAATAAAAGATTCCAACAATCGCGCTCAATTTTTCCCCCTGCTTTGACATTTTACGATGACATGATTTCGACACACTTATTCTAAAACATATGCTACGATACATTTTGTATCTTGTCAATGTTTTTCGGTTACATTTTGTACGGTTCAATGTATGAAAAAACGCCATCCCGCATGACTATTTAGCGCAAAAGTAATAATTTTTTTTTCCAAGAAATAATTATTGAAAATCACTCACGATTGGAGGACACATCATGGAGTATGCCTATCCAAAAAAGACGATCATCGCGATCGTTTGTGTCCTGGTTTTGTTAACGCTTGTTTTCGGCGCCGCCACTTTGGCCCTTTTCCGACATACCAGCAAACAGGCGGATATTATCGAATACCAGAATCGGAAATTGAACAAGCTCGAACAAAGCAATGACCTGCTGACGAAAGTGACATGGATTAATGTGCTGCAGCATGAAATTGAGAGATATGTAAAAACGCGGCATTTTATCGTGGAAAAAATCACGTTTGGCGGAGACACTTTTTCCGGCAAGCTGTCGGCGATGATCGATATTGCGATGTTGCCCGATTCCGCCGACATATACCAGGGGGAAACGCGATTTGCCATGTCCCGCGTTGAAGAAACAACGGAACTGCAGGTTTTGCTGGAGCGGATAGCGGCGGTCTATGACGCCTTCAAGGTAAATAATCCGCAATTCCCCGAATGGGCAACGGGTGAGTTTACGTTCAGGATCGGCGGCTACACGATCGGCGGCGTCAGCCGCGGCCAACTGGCGCTGGCCGAATGAGCTGCCCGGCGGGGTGCGGGCGTGCGGTGGCCGAATAAGCTGCCCGGCAGGGGCCTTCGGTTCTAACGCTCGTGGTTGGGGGCTTGCAGATCTGATGCACACGATTGGAGCTTGCGGATCTGATGCACGTGGTTGGGGGCTTGCGGATCTGATGCACACGATTGGAGCTTGCGGATCT
>DASVDB010000004.1 GCA_036381315.1 Bacilli bacterium
GCAGGTGTTGCGGCGAATCCGCGGCGGTGCGGGTGACAAGATAAGTTCGCACCCCCGCGATGGCCAACGAGATGGCCAGGAGTGTGTAAAAAAATGCGAGAATCCGCGGTCTGGAGGGGTTGTACAACTGATAGATGCTCATATTGATGATGATGAAGGCGATCGTCTCCAAAAGTTGCACCCAAAACGCCGTGTTTGGCCCGATATTCCGGTTGAGCACCACCAAAATCACGTTTTGGATAATGACGATGACGAGCGATATGGTCATGGAAAAATAAGCTTTTTTCCGGCGGTTCCAATACAAGCGCAACGCAACAATAAACATCATGCACAGAATAATCGTAATTCCGGCTGATGCGAACATTTTCCCCGATGAACCGAAAAACAGGTCAGAAACGCGCATGTTTCCTCCGTTTGCAGCCGCGCAAATTACAAATTTCGACTAAATTCAGTATACCAAAAGTTTGCTAATTTGTAAAAACCGCCGAATCCAAAGCGAAAGTGCGTGACCTCATCCGGTTGAACAATTATAATGAAAAATGGATAAACATTTAGGAGGCGTCGGGATTGAACGTACTTCAAGCGCTTTTTTTTCCTCCGGAACAGCCGGGCGGCGTTTCGTCCATGGTTCCCTATATACAGGAACGTTTTGTCAAATTGGGTTGGCACATGGATTTGTTTTCCCTGCCGAAAAGGGTAAGAGGAAAAGGCACGGAAGAAGTCGCGTTTCGGACGTTCGATTGGCAGCCATACAAAGGCAACCGTTTGGTGGAAAAATATATTCAGACGATTCGCGACTATTTATGGTGGACAAAATTGCGCCAGCAAGGCAACTATGATCTGATTCACGCGCACCATCCCATCGCCGCGCTGGTGATGAAAAGGGTTTATCCGGACACTCCCGTACTGCTTACGTTGCATTCCAGTTACGAGAACGAGCTGCGGCTTAACGGCAAAATCGCGCTGGGCGGGCCGGAATGGCGGTTTCTCACTTCGTTGTACCGGGAATTGGAACTTTCGGTCGATCGCTTGATCACGGTGTCGGAAGCCTTCAAACGATATTTGTCCGACTTTGTTGCGCAACCGGAGAAAATCGAGGTAATCGCAAACGGCTTTGACGAGAAAAGGTTTCGCCCGGCGCAGCATGAAAACAAAGTGACGCAATTGATTACCGTATGCCGGCTCGTGCCCGCCAAAGGCCTTGACGTGCTGCTAAAAGCGTGCGCCGAACTGAAACAAAAAGGGCGCCCGTTTGTGCTGCACATTATCGGCGACGGTGAAATCCGCGAACAGTTGGAACGGATCGCGCTGGATATGAATATTTACGAAGATACGATTTTTTATGGATATATGCTGCATCCCGAGGAATTTATGCCGTTTTTTGATGTGTTTGTGCTCCCGTCGCGCGCGGAAGCATTCGGTTCGGTATTTGCCGAGGCGGCGCTTTGCCGCCTTGCGCTGGTCGGGACGAACGTGGGCGGCATCGCCGAGCAAATCGAACATGGGAAAAACGGCTTGCTCGTGCCCGTGGATGATCATCGCGCGCTGGCTAAAGCGTTGGACACTTTGATCGGCGATCCGCAATATCGCTCCGAATTGGCGCGCGCCGCAAGGGAAAGAGCAAAGAGCGCGTACTCGCTGAATCGGGTCATCCGGCAATTGCAAGCCATTTATCGAAGGTACGAGCCGAACGCTTCGGAGGCAAGCTCATGAATGCGTTTCGCTTTTTGCATTGCGCGGACTTGCATCTGGATACGCCGTTTAAGGGCATGAGCGCGGTGCCCGATGCCATCCGGCAAGCCATCAAAAACTCCACGTTTGCCGCATTGCAAAATGTGACGCAAATCGCGCTGTCCGAAAACGTGGATTTTGTGCTGATTGCCGGAGATTTATTCGATGCTGCGGAACGTTCGCTGCGCGCGCAGCTTTTTTTGCGCCGGGAGCTTGAAAAGTTGTCCGCGGCTGGCATTTTCGTCTGCATTGTACACGGCAATCACGATCCGGAAAACGGCGGCAAAGCTGAACTCGCCTGGCCGGAGCGCGTCCATTTCTTTTCTTCCGATAAGCCGGAAACGCTGCGTTTGCCAAACAGGCGGGGGCAGGATGCGGCGCTTGTGACCGGCATGTCGTATGGGCAAAAAGCCGTCACGGAAAATTTGGCCGAGCGGTTTATCCCGGCGGACAGCGCATTGTACAAAATCGCGCTGTTGCATGCCAATGTCGACGGCGACCCGGCGCATGACAATTATGCTCCTTGTTCGTTGTCAACGCTAAAACAAAGCGGCTTTGATTATTGGGCGTTGGGGCATATTCATGCGCGTAAGGTGCTGCATAAGCAGCCGTATGCGGTGTATCCCGGCAATATTCAGGGGCGAAGCGTCCGCGAACTCGGCCCAAAAGGCTGTTATGTGGCGAATGTGACGGAACTCGGCGAGACAAGCCTCACGTTTCATGAAACCGATGCCATTCGTTTTTTTTGCGCGGAAATTCCGTTGGACACGCTTGCGACGGAACAGGATTTGCAGGATGAATTGCAGCGGCGTATGGCGGACATCCGCGAACAGGCGGAAGGCAGGCACGCTGTCGTGCGGTTTTGCTTCTCCGGAAGGACCCCGTTATATCGGAAATTGCGCAATCCGACGTTTTTGCCCGATCTGTTGGCCGAGTTGCGCGGCGAAGAGGAACGCGCGTTTACCGAAAGCAATTTGCCGTTTGTCTGGATCGAATCGGTGGACGATGAGTCCGCCCCGCCGGTCGATCTGGCGGCGCTAGCGCGGCAGGATGATTTTATTGCGGTTATGCTGCAGCACGTGGACAAGCTTCTGAACGATCGCGGCGAGCTTGCGGCTTTTGGCCATGCCGCGTTGCAGCCGCTGTTCACATCGAAAGCGGCCACGTATGCGGCGGAACCGGACGAGCAAACGCTGCGAAAATGGCTTGCCGAAGCCCGAAACCTGGCTGTTGAAGCCCTTATCCGGGATGCGGGGTGGGAGACGTGAGAATCGAACGGGCCCATATTTTCGGATTCGGCATTCACGCCGACCGCGCTTTCACATTTGGCGAAGGCGCGCCGCTAACGGTCTGCTATGGTTTGAACGAGGCCGGGAAAAGCACGCTGCTTGCGTTTATCCGTTCCATCCTGTTCGGCTTTCCGCAGCGCAACCAGCAAAAGCGGTATGCTCCGATCAACGGAGGCGAATATGGGGGCTACCTGGTTGTTATAGATGAGACCGGCAAAAAGTACCGCATCGAGCGCACAATCGCCGGAAACGCAGCGGGCAAAACGTCTGCCGGCAAGCTGCGCATTTATGACGAATTGCTTGGGACCGAGCTGCCGGAACAGATGTTATCCCAATTGACCGGCGGCATCTCGGCGGAACTGTACCGCAATTTGTTTGCGTTCGGCTTAAGCGAATTACAGGAGCTGCGCACTTTGCAGGCGGATGAAATCAACAGCTTTTTGTTCAGCACAGGAATCGGCATTCCCGGCGGAGCGATTAACAAAGCGGAAAAAATGCTAAGTCAACGGCTGGATGAACTTTATAAAATTCGCGGCGCCAAACAGGAAATCAATCGGCAACTGAAAAAAATCGAATTGCTGGAGCATGAACTTAGACGCAGCAAAGAATTGCTAGGTTCCTACAATATCCGCGTCGGCGAATTGGCGGAGAAAAAGCGGGAAATTGCCGCGGTGCAGAGCCGTTTGGCAAAAGCGGATGAGACAAAAAGATGGCTGGAACAATGCGTCGCCGCCGCCCCCAACTGGCGGCAGTTGCGCGAGGTGGAGCTTGAATTGCGGCAATTGCCGCCAATCGATTCTTTTCCCGAGCAAGCGCTGCCGCGTTTTGCCGCCGAACGCGCCGCGGAGGACAAGCTGCTTGCGGAAATCAGCCGCAAGCGCCAGCAATTGAGCCAACTCTCGGAAGAACTTGCGGGAATCGAGCCGAACAGCGCGCTCATTGCCGCCGCGCCGGAGATCGCCAAACTGGCGGAAGAATTGGGCGTATTCAAGCAAAGCCGGTCGGCGGTTGTGCAACTGGCGGAAGAAATCAGGCATATTTCCGCGGAATTGCGGGATTTGCTCAAGCAAATCGATCCCGCATGGACGGATGGACAACTGCGCAATTTTTCGCTTGCTGTCGGCGAGAAAGAAGCATTGCGGCAGTATCGCGATCAATTCGCTCTGTTGCAAACGGATAAAGCCGACGCGGAAGGAGCGCTGCAGGCGATTTTGGCGCAATTGGACGACCATGCGCGCATGGTTGAAGAAAAACGCGAGCTGATCGCACAGATGCGGCACACCGGGCACGCCCGGGGTACTTCGCCGCCAGAGCCGCACAAGCCGGAAGAAGTCGCCGCTGCCTTGGCAAAATTAAGGCAAGCGTTTGCCGAGTGGAAACATATGGCATTGCAGCGGGATTACCTTGCCCGGCGGTTGTCCGACCTCGAGATGGCGGCTGCAGCCGGCGAAAAACGGTCGCGCAAAGCCGGAACAAGCGGCGCTTTCTCCCGGAATTTGCCGCGCTTTATCGGCGTTTTGCTGAATGTTGCGCTGCCGTTTGTGTTGTACGGGTATACCCACGATGTGCTTGTGTCCGCAGGCGCTTTTTTGCTGCTTATGTTGTCGCAGATCGTTTTGTGGCGCGGAAAGCCGGCAAAACGGCAGATGGCGGGGCATGAATCGACGGCTTTGGTCGGTCTTTGCCAATCCGCCGAGCGCGAACTCGCCGCGCATGAAGCGCGGATGGCGCAGGCGGAAGCCCAAATGCGGGAGTGCGTTGGAACGATGATGAACGGGATCGGGCCGGCGGAGGACTTGGCCGATATTGCGCAAACCTTGTCCGACGGGCGCATGGACGCGCAACTGGTCGGCCGGATGGATCTGGCGATGGAACGATGGCAGGAAGCTTTCTCCGAGTTGAACCGTTTGGAGCGGGAACTGGCCGAACTCGCCCGGCAGGAAAGTTTGCTTAAGGCCAAAAAAGCGCAAGCAGCCGAGCGCATCGCCGCGATCTCCGAACGCCGGGACAAACTGCTTACGGATTGGCAGGATTGGCTTAGCGGGCGGAATCTGGCGATATCTTTAAGCGTTGAGGCGGTGGAAGAAATATTCGGGCTTGCGGCGCGGGCAAAGCAGCTTATGCATATGCGCGAAAGCAAACAAG
>DASVDB010000005.1 GCA_036381315.1 Bacilli bacterium
TTTTTTTCGCGATATGTATCAAGTTTCAGCTGTTCGTTTTTTCCGCCTGCGCCGTAACGCTGCTGATGGCCGTACGGTCAAACGTAAGCTTTGTGGTATCGTTGACTTTCAAAATGACCGTATCTTCGTTCAATTCCTGAATGGTGCCGTGTATTCCGCCGATCGTCACGATTTTATCGCCTTTTTTCAAATCCCGCAACATGGCGGTGCGCGCTTTTTGCCTTTTTTGCTGCGGCCGAATAAGCAAGAAGTAAAACACGGCAAACATCAGCACGAATGGAAGAACGAGCGTCGTCAACGTCGAACCGGCGGTGGCAGTTTGTTCAGCTGCAATATTAAGCATGGTGTCCCCTCCTTTCAAAAACCGCGATCATCGTCATACAAGCCGTATTCGGCGAACAATTCGTCGCGAAAATCAAGCAGCCTGTCTTCGCGAATAGCCTGTCTGACGTTTTCCATTAAATGGAGCAAAAAGTGCAAATTGTGAATCGTTGTGAGCCGAATGCCGAATATTTCATCCGCTTTTATCAAATGCCTGATGTAGGCCCGGGAATAATTGCGGCATGTATAGCAATCGCACGCCGGATCAAGCGGGCCAAAATCGCGGGCATACCGGGCGTTGCGAATCACAAGTCTGCCCCGGCTGGTCATGGTTGTCCCGTTTCTGGCAATGCGCGTAGGCAGAACGCAATCGAACATGTCGATGCCGCGGACAACCCCCTCCAACAATGCGTCGGGCGATCCAACGCCCATCAGATAACGCGGCTTGTTTGCCGGCAACAGCGGGATGACCGACTCCAGCATTTCATACATCATCGGCTTCGGTTCACCTACGCTGAGCCCCCCAATAGCATACCCCGGGAAATCCATGGAAGTCAACTGATAGGCGCTTGTTTTTCGCAAATCTTTATAAACTCCGCCTTGCACAATCGCGAACAACGCCTGATCGTGCGGCCTGGCGTGGCTTTGCAGACAACGTTCAGCCCATCTGGTCGTTCGTTCCAGCGACTGTTTGACATAGTCATATTCCGCGGGATACGGCGGGCATTCGTCAAATGCCATGATAATGTCCGCGCCTAGCGCATTTTCAATTTCCATCGCTTTTTCCGGCGAAAGAAACAGCTTGTCCCCGTTTAAATGGGAGCGGAATTCAACCCCTTCTTCCGATATTTTGCGGTTTTCGCTCAAGCTGAACACTTGAAAGCCTCCGCTGTCTGTCAGAATGGAGCGATCCCAGTTCATAAATCTGTGCAAGCCGCCCGCTTCCCGCACAACTTCATGGCCCGGGCGCAAAAACAAATGGTACGTATTGCTTAAAATGATGTGCGCATTCATCGCCTTCAATTCTTCCGGGCTCATCGCTTTTACCGTAGCCTGCGTTCCGACCGGCATAAATACGGGCGTATCAATCACGCCGTGGGGAGTATGGAGGCGGCCAAGCCTCGCTCCCGATTGTTTGCATGTTTTGATCAATTCATATGTGACTGCCACAAGTTCACCTCAATAAATAAACATTGCATCGCCAAAACTGAAAAAGCGGTACTTTTGCGCAATCGCCTCATTATAAGCTTGCAAAACCGTCGTTCTGCCGGCAAAAGCGCTGACCAGCATTAATAGCGTCGACTTCGGCAAATGAAAATTCGTCAGCAGCGCGTCTACCATTGTAAACTTGTAGCCTGGGTAAATAAAGATGTCTGTCCAACCGGCGCACGGGGCAAACTCGCTATCGCCATACAAGTTTCCCAATGTCTCCAGGGTTCGCGCGCTCGTCGTCCCGACCGCGACGATTCTGCCTCCGTTTTTGCGGGCGTCGTTCAATATGCTCGCGGTTTCTCCGTTCAAGATGTAATATTCGGCATGCATCTTGTGTTCTTCAATCTTCCCTGCGCTGACCGGACGAAACGTGCCAAGCCCCACATGCAAAGTCACGTAAGCGATGCGAATTCCGGCCTGGGCAATTTCTTCAAGCAGTTCCTGCGTAAAATGCAGCCCAGCCGTCGGCGCCGCCGCTGACCCTTCATACCGGGCATATACGGTCTGATACCGGTCTTTGTCTTGCAGACGTTCATGTATATACGGAGGAAGCGGCATTTCGCCCAACTCATCCAATATTTCAGGAAAAATTCCGCGATAAGAAAAACGGACGATTTTCCCGCCTTCCGGCCTGTCTTCTTCAACGATCGCCGTCAACAGCGGCGCATGACCGCCGCCGAATTCGATTACGCTGCCGGCCTTTAATCGTTTGGCCGGGCGGGCAAGCGCCTCCCATCTGTCGGAGCCCAAATTGCGCAGCAGCAGCAATTCCGCTTTTGCGCCGGTATGCTTTTTCACTCCTAACAATCTGGCCGGAATGACCTTTGAATCATTCAATACAAGCGTGTCGCCAGGCTGCAAAAAATACACGATATCAGTAAAACGCCGATGTCCGATTTCGCCGGTGCGGCGATTCAACGTCATCAGCCGCGAACCGGTGCGCGTTGCCGACGGCGTCTGCGCGATCAACGCCTCGGGAAGGGCAAATTGAAACAGCTCGATATCCATTCATGTCATTCCTTCACGATCTGAACACCTTTGTAATAGTATTGCAGAATATATTTGTAGTCATACTGCAAGTCCGCCAACGCGCGGGCGCCCCATTGCGACATGCCGAGTCCGTGCCCGTTGCCCAGCCCGATAAACCGGTACTGCACATCGCTCGTAGCCAAACGCACGTTGCCCGCATGATTTACGATAAAGTATTCGGGAGCGGATAACGCAATTGCCCGGGAAATACCGTTTGGCGTAGCGGCGGACGAACCGGATATAACGGCCAGCTTGCCGCCCGTTCCGGCAAGGGTGCGCATTTTCCCGCCGGCTCCAAGCACTGTCAGCTTGCCCGTCTCCTCCACAGCAAACCGTGTGCTCGGCACCCCTTGCATGGCGGAGCGATAAGTATCCGGTCGCGCCACCTGAATGTCGGCGCCGTCGGCCTGCATTTTAACGACACGTCCGGATGGGCCTCTTGCGGTGACGGTTAGCGACTTGGGCGGGCTCTTGAGCGGCGCTTCGGCATATTGATTGATGGCGGAGAGCATTTCTTCAGCCGTAAAGGGACCGCGAATCCAGTTAAACGAATTGGACTCGATCGCCTGGTCGAATACGATCATTTTATCGCCTTTCATCACCTGGGCAATCGGCGGATTCGCCACATTGTCGACATATGGCGCTTTACGGACGTTTACGTTGCTTTCCGTCGCCGTCACAACAGATAATCCGAGCGCATTTTTTTCCCCGGTGTCCGCAACAAAATCCGAGCGGATATAGCCGGTCTCGCCGTTAGCAAGCACGACGCGGTCCCACACCAGTTTGCCGTTTTGGGCGTCTTGGTCCGGGCTCATCACGCTTTGGATATAATCGATCGGCGTTCCCCAGATTTCTGTCGGATCCGCGCTCAGCCCGCCGCCGTTGGAATAGTAGAACGGGGTAATCAACCCGTCGGCGTTGACCAACACTTCGCCTTTTGTTTGCTCGACCGCCTTAATGGCATCCGGAAATTCCCTGCTCAATCCATAATAAGCCTGATCGAATGTGGTATCGGAAATATTGGCGATTTTATATTTCATTCCCAGCGTCAACGCGTACGTTCTCGCCGCGACCGCCTGCGCTTTCAACGCTTCCAGCGGCCAGTCGGCGCTTAGCTCCGAACCGACAACCGAGTACAAATATTGTTCGAACGGAAGCTGGTTAATAACAGCCAATTTCCCGTTGAATTGGCTTATTTCAATAGCGCCGCGATACGTACGGCCGTACCTCTCCGCCACCTTAATTCCGGAACCCTTGGCGGTTACCCAAACTTTTTCGCTGTTCGCCTGAAAGAACAAATGCGCTACCGCCGAATTGGCACTTGCCGACTGGGAAACTTCGATTCTTTTCAACAAATAGGGCATCGCCGGGTCAACCGGCGTTAACACCAGGCCGGGCATTGCTTTCCTAGCCAGCGCCTGCACCGCCGCCAGCTTGTCCGGCGATGTTTCTTCGCCAACCCATACGCCAAAAGCGGGGGCGCCCGATGCGACATAGGCAACAACGTTGGCGGTGATCCCCGCATCGTTTAAAGAATTGCACAGGGCGTCAGCCTGCGCTTCGCTGGCAAATTTGCCGGCGCTTACATGATAGGGGCCCGTCACAATCGGCGACAATCCGCCGGGGCCTTTTGCCGCGACCAGTTCCGCCGCATTTTGCGAAGCGTAATGCCCCGTATAGACAACATACAACGGCTTTCCGCTTTTGCGCGTGGAAAAAATATACGGATTAAGTCCGGCTGCCTGCAATTGCCCGTACACCGTTTTCGCGCGATTATAATCCCCGATGGCAATCCATTTTAGCATATATTGATCCATGCTGAAACGGACCGGCTCGTCTTTGGCGGCCATCAGCGTATGCACGCCGTCCGCCTGATTGATGCCGATCTGCAGTTCGGACGCGGACAGCGTCACTGCCGGCACGGTTCCGCGGCTGTCAATAAACAGGCTCACCCTGATCTCATCCAGCTTGGGGATTGCTGCATATGTACGGGATTCCGGCGTTGCCAAACCGGTCAAAAAAAATGCGCCTATGAAAAGTACGATCATTACAACTCGCGTCAATTTGGCCATGCGACAAAAACTTCCCTCCGTTTGCTTTTCTCTACATTAGACGGCATTTTTCGCGCAAAGTTGCTGAAAAATCGGCATAAAATGGACAGGAAGCGTTCATTTGCGCCGGGACATGCGCTTCATTACTTTTCCGGATATGGAATGCCCAGGTGATCGTAAGCCAGTTTCGTAACCGTTCGCCCGCGCGGAGTGCGCTGCAAAAAGCCGATCTGCAGCAAATACGGTTCATAGACGTCTTCGATCGTCTGACTTTCTTCTCCGATGGATGCGGCGATCGTATCGAGCCCTACGGGCCCTCCGCCGAAATGCCGGATGACCGTGTGCAGCATTTTATGGTCGATCGCGTCCAGTCCCAAACGGTCAATCTGGATATGCGCGAGCGCCGTATTCGCCAATTCCGGGGTTATGATGCCGTCTCCCTTCACTTGCGCGAAATCGCGCACCCGTTTCAGAAGCCGGTTGGCAATTCGCGGCGTTCCCCGCGATCGCATGGCGATTTGCCTTGCGGCATCCCCGATTGTCTTGACATGCAAAATATCCGCCGCCCGGGAAACGATAAACGTCAGCTCCTCCACCGTATAAAATTCGAGGCGGCTAACCACGCCAAAGCGGTCGCGCAAAGGCGAAGACAACAGACCGGCGCGGGTAGTCGCGCCGATTAAAGTAAAGTTCGGCAAATCAAGGCGCACCGACCGGGCGCTGGGACCTTTGCCGATCATGATGTCGAGGGAGAAATCTTCCATCGCCGGGTACAGCACTTCCTCAACGGTGCGGTGCAACCGGTGGATTTCGTCGATAAACAGCACATCGCCATCCTGCAAGTTGGTCAAAATGGCGGCCAAATCGCCGGGGCGTTCGATCGCCGGGCCGGATGTGGTGCGGATATGAACGCCCAATTCGTTTGCGATAATATTGGACAACGTCGTTTTCCCCAATCCCGGCGGCCCGTACAACAGCACATGATCCAGCGCTTCTTTGCGCATTTTCGCCGCTTCGATAAACACTTTCAGATTTTCTTTGACTTGCGCCTGCCCGATATACTCCGACAAATACCGGGGGCGAAGACTGTAATCATCCGTTCCGTCCTCCATCATGAAATTGGCGGATATGATGCGGTCCTCCATCCAGTCCCCGTTGTCAAGAACGGATATATGTTGCGCGTCTTGACAAAACGGTTTCCCCTCCTTGCTTATTTCATTTTTCCGGCCGGTTAAGTCTGCGGAATAGCTAATTGCGGCCTAAGCCTCCCCAAAGCTTGCCGATTAAAACCCGGTCGGTTTGCCGACTGACGGCTTTTTTCGCTAGCCGGCTGAAACTTGATCGGTTTGCCGACTGACGGCTTTTTTCGCCAAAAATCTCGTTCGATTTTCCGGCCGGCAACTTTTAAAGGTCGTAGGAGAGCTTATTTGGCTCAATTTGACCGCTTTTTGATTCTAACGGTCGTGAGAGAGCCTATTCCGGCATTTTTCCTGATATTCGAGAGTTGTAACGTCAATTAGCCTCCACTGCGTCCGTTAAAATTTCAAATCGGCCTTTTTTCGGCAAATAGCCTCTGCTACGACCGTTAGCGTTGGGCGGGGTGGTAATCGACCCGTTTTAGCGCCAAGCTGAGAGGTAATCGACCCGTTTTAGCGCCGGGCGGAGGGGTAATTCCTCCCGTAATTGCGTTGCGCGGGGTGGCGACCCGTCTCGTTTTGGCGTTGCGCCGCGGAGTTTGAGGTCCCGCGCCGGAGGCCTACTTTTTGTAGAGCGCCTGCAGCGCAAGCTTCAACAGGACATCCGGTTTATCCGACGTTTCCGCTTTATCGCGGATCGCCGCCCACGCCGCTTCCGTTTCCGCTTCCGTATAACCCAATGCCAACAGCCCGGCTTTTGCTTCCGCCCAAGGGGAAGCGCCGCTATCAGCGGATAATTCCCTCTCTGCGGCGTTGATGCCGGCAACGGTTGTCGGCGCAACTCCCAATTTGTCTTTCAAATCCAGAATAATCCGCTGCGCCGTCTTTTTGCCGATTCCCGGCAGGCGCGTCAAATAGGCGATGTTTTCTTGCCGTATGGAAGCGATGATGGCGTCGGGAGTCCCTCCCGATAAAACGCCGAGCGCCACCTTCGGGCCGATCCCGCTTACATCCAGCAGTTGGCGAAATAAAGCCTGCTCCTGCCTGGTGGCAAACCCGAACAAAAGCGTCGCGTACTCGCGCACATAATAATGGATATAAACCGTAACCGCTTCATTTTCGCGTTTGGCGAACACATAAGGATTTGCGCAAAATACCCGATATCCGACGCCGCCAACGTCGATTACGACATAATCTTCGGCAACGTGGGCGACACTCCCGCGCAAAAAATCGATCATCGTCTGTTTGCTCCGTTCAATTTATCGTTTAATGCCGAGGAATGGGCATGGCAAATCGCCACGGCCAACGCGTCGGCCACGTCGTCGGGCTTGGGCGTCTCCGGCAGATTTAAAAACATGCGGATCATATCCTGCACTTGGTGCTTCTCGGCTTTCCCGTAGCCGACAATTGCCTGTTTCACTTGCAGCGGAGTGTATTCGCCAATTGTGAGCCCCTTCATTTCCGCAGCCAACATAATGATGCCCCTCGCTTGTCCGACCGAGAAAGCCGTTGTCACGTTGCGGTTAAAATACAGCTTTTCCAATCCCAGCGTATCGGGCCGGTACTTGTCGATCAACTTAAGCAGCGTTTCAAAAATGATGCGCAGCCGTTTGGCCGAATCCATATGCGCCGGCGTTTGAATGCTGCCGTATTGAACCGGGACAAGCTTGCTGCCTTTTTGATCAATAAAGCCGAAACCAACAATCGCAATTCCAGGGTCGATGCCCAATATCCGCAAAAAGTTCTCTCCCGTCTGCACCATGCGAACATATGTACACTCCCATTATAAACGACCATTCGGCGAATGTCATGAAAAAAAACGGCCCGATTTGCAAAATCGGAGCCGCCCGAATAACTGTGCAATGTCATGCTATTGTGTGAGTGTAGTTGCCTTCACCGCGAAATCGCTAAATGTGGACAGAACGCTGGTATATTCCGCATAATCGCGAATGCGGATGCCGTCATACAACTGTTTCACCGTTTCGACGGGGAGACTGGATTTCAACTGGGCAATATCCAGTTGAAAAAAGGTGCGGACCGCGCGCTTCTCTGACGGAAGCCCGTCAAACAACGTCAGATTGCCGTTCTCGTCAAGTCCGAAGTAGGCGTTTTCCTTGCATTTCGCCGATAAATCGTTGATTTTTTCCGTCAGTTCGATGCGGTCAAATGTAGTTTTTTCCAATCTTAAGCCGGGATGCTGCGTAAGAAGCGACTGCACTTCCCGCAGCGTTTTGCTGCCCAGATGGGTCGTCTCTTCACCGCAGGCGTATTGCCGATGCAAGATTACTTCCTTTTTGCCGTCCTTATCCGGGCTTGCCGGCAAATTCACGGCGCTTGCCGCCGCCGGATTTGCCGGCGCACCCGAAACAAGCGCGAGCGAGCTTGCGGCAAACCCCGGGAAAAGCAAACTTAACAGCGCTAGCAGGCAAGCTATACACCAAAATGCGAGCGATAACCGGTTGCGTTTTTTCCGCAGCCGCTTTTTCAACTGTTTGAGCATATTCGCATAATTCACCGCTATCGCCTTCCATACCGATTTTGTACCTAGTGTAACCGCATGGAATTTGCTTTATGCGGCTTGCCCGTTCATGTATTGATCCACGGAAGGCTGGTTTTGGCAAACGGTTCATCGTAGAGCAAATTTTTTTGCCCGATGTCGCCGCCGGTACTTTTTCCGTTCGCGTGTTTTCCGCGTGTTTTGGAGCTTTTCCGGTTACGATGCTGCTTGCTAGCGTGGCGCTGCGCGGAAGCGTGCACGTCCGGCTTATCCGCATCTTTTTTGCTGTCCACGGCGTTATCCGGCAATTGCAAAGGGACTGTGCCATGCGGAGCGGTTGACATGTCGCTTCCGGCAGTCCAGGGCATCGGATATTGATAGATGTTCACCTGCGGGTCCGCAGCGTACGCCATATAGGATACGGGAAAAGGCTGGGCATACGGCGGCATGTGCAAAGCGGCGTACGGCGCTTGCATGGTCGGATACCCCGTCGGGGCCGTCAGTTGGGCAGCCGGTTGAGCATAAGGATGATAAAACGGCTGCTGGGCGGCGGGATGCTTGCATCCGCAATCGTTGCCCGGCATATACTGCGGTGAAACAAACAGCGGCGCAGACGGGTAGGCAGGCGGAAGCATTTGCGCCGCAGCCTTTTTTTCCGGATGAATGGCGGAAGACGCTTCGGTGGCCGGGACCTTGAACTGGGCAAACAGATCATCAATCTTTTTGCTCATATTGCCAAGATCGGACTCGTCGGCAAACACAAACGGTTGCCCGGATTCGGGAACTTGCGCGACATTCACATCCTGATTGGAAACAGACAGATCCATCGCGCCGTGAATATTGCCCAAATCCGTGTCCAGCGCGGACTGCTCCGCCGATTGCGGCGGCTCGCCTTGCATTTGCGGCGCAATGGATTGTTGCGACTGATGCGGCGATTCGGCACCGGATTTCGGGATAAACACCGTTTCGCCGGTCAGCAACACATTGGGGTTTTTCAAGTGGGGATTAAACGCGATGAGCGATTGCAGCGGCACATTCCACGCTTTGGACAATTTCCACAACGTATCCCCCTGTTGCACAATATGTTTGTACGCTACCGATTCGTCCGGCGGCGCAACAGGCGCCGCGCCATGCGGAATCTTGATTTTCATACCCGGCGCGATTTCGTCCGGATCGGCAATTTGCGGGTTAGCCGATAGCAGCGTCTCCAGATCGACATGGTATTTTTCCGCGATTTGAAAAAGGGTATCCCCCTTTTTGACAATATGAAGTTTCACGTCGTCAAAACCTCCCACAACATCAAAATGCTTTGCAGATTGGTCATTCGGTTCAATCGTTAATACATGTTATGCGGGAAATGGGCGGATGACATCAAAAACGTGAAAAACTTCTGAGGCAAGAGCAAAAACGAAACGGATAAAAAAGAAAAAAGGAAGACTAAACCGCGGCACGGTTTGCCTTCCTTTTTTACGCCTCATGAAATTTTCCGTTTAATATTGCACTTTATAACCGTCTTCGTTTACAATCTTGCGGAATTCTTCAAGCAGCTTCAACGTGATAGGACCCGCTTTGCCTTCTCCGATGGTGCGTCCGTCCACTTCCCGCACGGCGATCACCTCGGCGGCTGTCCCCGTAAAGAATACCTCGTCGGCGACATATACATCATGGAGCGTAAACGGCTCTTCTTTCAGCTTGTAGCCGATCCGTTCGCAAATTTCGATGATGGCCATGCGCGTGATGCCTCCCAGAGCGCCAACGTAACATGGAGGCGTATAGACAATGCCGTTCTTTACTATGAAGATGTTGTCGGATGAACCTTCGGCGACATACCCTTGCGCGTTCAGCATAATCGCTTCGCCCACTTCGGCAAGGTTGGCCTGAATTTTCACCAGAATGTTGTTCAAATAATTAAGCGATTTGATTTTCGGATTCAATGCGTCGGGAATATTGCGCCGCTGCGATACGCTGATTGTGCGCAACCCTAACCGGTAAGCTTCTTCCGAATATATCGCCAATTGTTCGACGATCACGATCACATTCGGATGCGGCGAACGTCTGGGATCGAGCCCCAAATCGCCGGGGCCGCGGGATACGACCAAGCGGATATAACCGTCTTTCAAGCCGTTGCGGCGTATCGTTTCCGCCAGCACTTCCTGCATTTCCTGTGGGGAAAGCGGAATGTCAAGCTTGATTGATTTTGCGGAATCGTACAGGCGCTGCAAATGTTCCTTGCATTTGAAAATGTTGCCGTTGTAAACGCGGATGCCTTCGAAAATGCCGTCTCCGTATAGAAAACCGTGGTCGTACACGGACACCTTTGCGTTTTCTTTGGTTACATACTCGCCGTTTAAATAAATGACTTGTGCCATCAATCTTGCACCTCCGAATTTATTATATCATATGAATAGCTTGGATAACTCCCCATCAAACGCACCCGGCAACCGATCGCTTCAATTTCCGCAATGGCGGCCGGCAGCAGCACCGAATCCATGGACGCTTCCACATCGATATAAAAATAATAACTGCCCAGCCGCTTTTTGGTCGGTCGCGATTCGATCTTCGACAGGTTGATGCGCCGCCATGCAAACGCCGACAACACTTGGTGCAAACCGCCCGGATAGTCCTCCGGCTGCGCCACGATAATCGACGTCTTGCATTTAGGCGAAGGCTTTAACGGTATAGGCTTATTGCCCACAATGATAAAGCGGGTCAAATTGTTTTGATGCTCGCCGATATCCTTTTTCAGCAAATCCAATCCGTACATGTTGGCCGCCGACGCCGTGCCGATCGCCGCCAGTCCATGGTCGCCGCGCTCTTTCACAAGCCTTACTCCCTCGGCGGTGCTGGGCACATGCTCATATTCCGCTTCAGGCAAATGCGTCCGCAAAAAAGTGTGGCATTGCGCGATGGCAACCGGTATCGAGATGACTCTGCGAATGCGGCTTAAGTCATCGCCGCCCTGATCGGCGGAAAAGCCGATTAAATTTTGCACGGAGGGATAAGTCCATTCCGCCAAAATCGGCATATCGACCTCATGGACCAGAAAATCCATGTGCGCGTTGACCGAGCCGTCAATCGTATTCTCGATCGGAACGACGCTTGCGTCCGTCTTTCCGTGCGCGGTCGCCAAAAAAACATCGGAAATAACCCTGAAAGGGATAAGTTCAACATCCTCTCCGGCAAAAAACCAAGCAGCCGATTCGTGTGACACCGTACCTTCAGGACCAAGGTAAGCGATCCTTAACATTGCCGGATTTCCCCTTTTTTGTTTGCGCTTAATTTACAACTTTCGCCCCCGTCTGTCAATAGCGTAGCGCCCTCGGCGCTGGGATGCAAAAATATCGTCTTATACGGCATGCCAAGTCCGGCATACGTATCGGCGAGAAAACGCTCCAAGCGCGTCCGGTTGCCGCTTGTCTGATCAATGAGCGTCAGGATTGTCGGACCGGCTCCGCTTAACGCCGCCGCCAATGCCCCATGATCCGTCGCATTGCGCAAAATCGCCTCCATTCCTGGAATGAGCGGCGCGCGATAAGGCTGATGCAACCGGTCCCGCATCGCAAATTCGAGCAACGACAAGTTGCCGGTTGCCAACGCGGCCACCAACAGCGACGAATGGCTCAGATTGTGGACGGCATCCTGCATGGCAACCTGCTTGGGCAAAAGGCCCCGCGCTTGTTCCGTCGCCAATGTGAATTCCGGAATGACCGCGATCACCGCCAGGCGCGGATCCGGTTCGATTCTGACACATTCCGCGCGGTCGCCGTCCCAGGACGACACAACGATGCCGCCGAACAAGGAGGCGCCGACATTGTCAGGGTGGTTTTCCAACCGGGTCGCCAGCTGCAAAAGGTCGCGCCGCGCAAGCGGCTCGCCCAGCAAAGCGTTTGCCGCAACCATGCCGCCGACGATGGCGGCGGCGCTGCTGCCCAGTCCGCGGGTTAACGGAATATCGCTTTTAATGGTAATGTTCAACTCCGGCGGCGGCTCGCCGACAGCCGCATATACGTTGCACGCAGACTCGTAAATCAGGTTGGTTTTATCCAGCGGTACGCCTTGCGTATTTGCATCCAACAGTTCAATTTTCGTTTTTTCTGCTATGTCCATTTCGATCCAGGCGAACAGATTGAGTGCCATTCCCAGGCTGTCAAAACCCGGTCCAAGATTCGCCGTGCTGGCGGGAACCTTCACCGTAACGCTGCCTTGCTTCATCCGTTTCCACCTTCAAGCCTGCGTCCCATGCGGGAAAACTCCTTTCATTCGACAACGCGGTATACGCTTTTGATTTTATGCACGACGCTTGCCTGTTCCAGCTTGGCAATCACCCGCTTGATGCTTGCGCGGCTGGCGTCATGGGTGATGATCACGATTTCGGCCGACGGATTTTGCTCATTCGGCTGCTGAATGACAGACTCGAGACTAACCTCCGCTTCCGCAAATATTTGCGTAATTTGCGCCAAAACGCCGGCTTTATCCGCTACATGCAGCAACAGGAATTGTTTGGCGACGATTTCCTCGTCGCTTTGCATTTTCGCTTCTTTGCTGGGCAGCGCGGATTTTCGGCCGCTCACGCCCAATTTCAAATTTTTCACCACAGCCACAATATCGGCCACAACCGATGTGGCTGTCGGCATTTCGCCCGCCCCGGGGCCGTAAAACATCGTTTCCCCGACCGCTTCGCCGTATACGTAGACCGCGTTATACACTCCGCTGACCGAAGCGAGCGGATGCGTCTTTTTCACCATGACGGGTTCAACGTCCACGCTTAATCTGCCGTCTTTGCTTTCCGCAATCCCGAGCAGTTTGACTTCATAGCCTAACGATTTGGCATAAGCGATATCTTCCTTGCCGACGCCGGAAATTCCTTTTACGCTCACATCGTCGAAAGAAACGCCGGCATGGAAGCCCAGGCGGGATAAAATCGTCATTTTATAAGCGGCGTCATAGCCTTCCACATCGGAGGTCGGATCGCTTTCCGCATACCCCAACCGCTGCGCTTCCGCCAAAACGTCGTGATAAGATGCGCCATCGCTGGACATTTTGCTGAGGATGTAATTTGTTGTGCCATTTACAATGCCCATTATTTTGGTGATGCGGTCGGAGGAAAAGCCCTCCACCAGCGTGCGCAAAATCGGGACCCCTCCGGCTACGCTGGCTTCATACAAAACATCGCAGCGCTTTTCCGCAGCTTTGGCAAGAATTTCTTGTCCGTGGCGGGCGATTAAATCCTTATTCGCCGTCACAATCTGCTTGCCCTGTTCCAATGCGGACAACATATAGTTTTTGGCCGGTTCGATGCCGCCGATCACTTCCACGATAATGTCGATCTCCGGATGGTTGACCACTTCCCACGGATCGCACGTCAATTTTCGCCGGTCGACATCGACGGTCCGCGCTTTATCCACATTTTGCACCAAAATCTTCTCGATCTCGATCGGACAGCCCGTTTGCAGCTGCAAATCTTCCTGATGCCCCTCGATCATCTTGACTACGCCCGTTCCGACCGTGCCAAGCCCGAGCAGACCGATTTTGATTGGTTTCATCATGATTCCTCCCCCAGATGTTTTCCAAAACTGCTATCCTTGTCCGATCACAGCGCTCTGTCTTACCCCGTCCAAATCCGCCAGCGAGCGCATCAAATCGGGAAACGGGCTGCTCATATCGGAAGTATCCATCGTAATGACCACATTGGCCATCCCTTGCAACGGAATCGTCTGATGGATGGTCAACACGTTGCCTTGATGCGCGGCTATCATCGACAACACTTGCGAAAGCACGCCCGACTGATGCTTTAGATCAAGGGAAATGGTGACGATCCGTTCGCGCTGCCATTTATTTAGCGAATGAACGGAGTCTTTGTATTTGTAAAACGCGCTGCGGCTCAATCCCACTTTTTCCACCGCGTCATGAATCGTTTTGGCTTCCCCCTGCGCCAACAATTGTTTAACCTTGATCGTTTTTAGAACCGCCTCGGGCAACACGTCTTCATGCACGAGATAATAACGTTGGTCGTGGGGAGCAATAAGTGCGGACCTGCGCTGATGCACGTGAAATCGTCCTTTCACGGAAAACCTTTGTACTCATATAGTGGACATTATAACGGAATCATCGGCTTAAAGCAACAGACAACTGTGCGCGGCGATACGGCCTGGCGCGCTTTTATTACTCGCGATCCACAAATTCGAATTCATAATCGCCGATTCGAACAATGCTGCCGTCTTTGGCGCCGTGCTCCCGCAGCGCCTGTTCTACGCCTTTCTTGCGCAATATGCGGGAAAAACGCTGGAACGCGTCATATGAATTCAGATGAATCCGCTCGACCATTCGTTGCAAATCGGCATGTTCCACAATAAAGACATCGTTCTCCCGGCGTATGCGCGGCGCTTCCTCATTTTTTTCCGGCAATCTGTAAACAATATGGTCATCGTTTTGGGCAAGCTCCGCTTCAGCATGTTGCGGCAGCGCATCCAGCATGTCCGCCAATTTGTACAATAGCGGCGCAAGTCCCGAATGGGTGACGGCGGAAACGGGAAAAACTGCGGCATTATGCGATTGCCTGGCCAGCTTGCTTGTGAATTCTCGCAAATGTTCATCCGCTCCGGGAATATCCATCTTATTGGCGATAATAACCTGCGGGCGCCGCGGCAGTTGTTCGCTGTACAAAGCCAATTCTTCGTTGATCTTGACAAAATCCTGGTACGGGTCGCGCCCTTCCGTTGCCGCCATGTCGATTACATGCGCAATGATTTTGGTCCGCTCGATGTGGCGCAAAAATTCATGCCCCAAACCGACGCCCTGATGGGCGCCTTCGATCAATCCCGGCAGATCGGCCAGCACAAAGCTGCGGCCGTCCGCAATGTTAACCACTCCCAAATTCGGCGTCAACGTGGTGAAATGATAAGAGCCGATTTTCGGCCTAGCCGCAGTGACGACCGACAGCAAAGTCGATTTGCCGACGCTCGGGTATCCGACCAGACCGACATCCGCCATCAGTTTCAATTCCAACACAACCCAACGTTCTTCTCCCGGCTCGCCTTTTTCCGATATATAAGGGGCCGGCGTCACCGGATTGGCAAAACGCATGTTTCCTCTGCCGCCGCGGCCGCCTTTTGCGATCACAACTTCCTGATTATGGCGGGTAAGATCGGCAATGATTTCCTTGGTGTCGTCATCCGTTACAACGGTGCCCGGAGGCACGCGCACGATTAAGGGCGCGGCATTGGCTCCCTGCATTGCTTTCGTTTTGCCTTTTTCGCCGCGTTCCGCTTTAAAATGCTTTTGATAGCGGAAATCCATCAAGGTGCGCAAACCTTCGTCCACGCGAAAAACGACATCGCCGCCGCGACCGCCGTCGCCGCCGGACGGCCCGCCCTGCTCGACATATTTCTCCCGGCGAAACGCGATGATGCCGTCACCGCCGTCGCCGCCTTTTACAAAAATTTTCGCTTTATCGACAAACATGCCGTTTATTCACTCCAACAAGCAAATATTTTGGATATCAAGCGCTAAACGGAATCCGCAGTTCGACATTCGCCCCGCCGTCGCGAAAATCGCGGCTGCTTTCCAGGTTGCCGCCCGCTTGCTTTATTGTTCGCTCCAGACGATTGGCCAATTCGGCGCCGTCATAGCCGCCTGTATATGCGAAGTCAAGAATGAGATGGCGCTCGTCCACGTTTATGTACAACCTGAGATTGCCCGGAGGAGTAGAGACCGCCGCCGCGTGCTCGCAAAAAGCGGTAACCACGCCGGACATGACGCCCCGGATTTTCTCGCCCGCAAGCGGAAGTTCGGACAAATTTACATCTTCCGCCAACGAAATATCCAACTTTAGCGGCGATTGTTTGACTCGCAAGGCAAACAAACCGGAAACCAAAGACGGAATGCCGATTCGGCTGATGTTTCCGTCAATCGCCAACTTGTCCCTGGCGTGCAAAATCGCGGAAAGAACCGAATCGGTTTTTTTAAGCTGCGCATACCCGTACAGCACTTGCAAGTCGTTCATCCAATCATGCCGAAATTGATTCAAGATGCCGAGCCATTCATGATGGATCGCCTCGGCGCGATTTTTCCAATCGTTTTCCGACCGTTTTTGCCCCAATCGTCTCCAAACGAGCATGCCGCATATGAACATGACTGCCGCGGCCAGGCGGTAAACCCACCATGGCAAAAATACCGTAAGCGCCAAACCGGCCGCCGCCACGCCTAAGGCAATCAACTGATTCATTTGCCGCTTTTTCTTTTCCATAACCAACCTCGTCGATGGTACTTGGACCGACTTAACCTTTCCAAAGTATACCACAAAAAAAGGCGTCACGACCAAAAACCCCGGCGATAATTCGCCGGGGTTCACGTTCAGAAGTTTTATGCTTCCGCAGCAACCGCTTGTTCGGTGCTTGCGGGATAAACGCTCACTTTTTTGCGGTCGCGGCCCCACCGTTCAAATTTGACGACGCCTTCTACGAGGGCGAACAGCGTATCGTCGGAGCCGATGCCGACATTGGCGCCCGGGTGAATCTTCGTTCCGCGTTGGCGCACCAAAATGTTGCCCGCTTTTACCACTTGCCCGTCGGCACGTTTCACACCGAGGCGCTTCGCAATGCTGTCGCGTCCGTTCTTTGTCGAACCTACCCCTTTTTTCGAAGCAAACAACTGCAAATCAAGCTTTAGCACAGGTGTCACCCTCCTTCAAATAAATTCTTCCTGAATTTCAATATATGGGCCGTAAGACTCTTTGATCGATTGCAGTGAAACGAGCATCGCTTCCAGCAGAAGTTGCACATCCTTGAAGCTGTCGGCGATGGCATCGGCCTGAGGCAGCTCCACCGCCAGTTTGCCTTTGCGCATGGCCGCGGGTAACGCGACATGCAGCAACTCCTGAATCGCATTTACCGTACCTACCGTAATGGCGGATACGCCCGCACATACGATGTCTTTGCCGGCTTCGGCAAAATTGGCGTGCCCGGTTACGGAAAACGCGCGGATGCTGCGGTCAACTGCCTGTCGTGTAACAATAACGCGAATCATATGCCGCCTTTAAGCTTGAATCTTGTCGATGACAACTTTGGTATAAGGTTGGCGATGGCCTTGTTTGCGGCGGTAGTTCTTTTTCGGCTTGTACTTGAAAACGATCAATTTCTTGCCCTTGCCGTGTTTTTCTACTTTTGCCGTTACGGCTGCACCGGAAACGTAGGGCGATCCGGCCACCAAACCGTTATCCTTCGCCACGGCCAGCACGCG
Source organism: Bacilli bacterium (assembly GCA_036381315.1). Lineage (NCBI taxonomy): Bacteria > Bacillati > Bacillota > Bacilli > Bacilli bacterium. Next base: position 17,484 of record DASVDB010000005.1, read on the forward strand.
GTCGAAAGTCACGCTTGCGCCTTCTTCCGCATCCAGCTTCTCGATGTAAAGGACGTCCCCTTCTTGCACTTTATACTGTTTGCCGCCGGTTTCAATAATGGCGTACATGGTTGCACCTCCTCATAGTTTGAGACTCGCCGAAGCAGGTGGCGCTTCATCTTGAGCGCACTTCGTACCCGTTTCGCGCGGTTGCGGCTATGCGCAGCAACACACTGAAGTATTTTATCATAGCGGATTCGGGAAAGCAAACAATTTTTACGGCTGCGATTTGTCCGGCTGCGGAGCCATTCCCGTGCCGCCGCAAACAGGACATTTCTCCGGCAAAAAGGCGTTTATGCTGTTGCGCACCTTTTTGCGGGTAATTTCCAACAGCCCGAGTCTCGTCCACCCGACCACCAACGTTTTCGTACGGTCCCGCTTGGCGACCTCGGCAAAACGTCTGGCGATCTCTTCACGGTGCTCTTCCTTTTCCATATCGATAAAATCGACGATCACGATCCCGCCGACATCTTTTACCCGCAGCAACAGGGCGATCTCTTCCGCCGCTTCCAGATTCGTCCTGAGCGCCGTTTCCTCCAGATCAACGCTGCCGGTATACTTGCCGGTGTTCACATCAATGACGGTAAGCGCCTCGGTATGGTCAACGACGATATATCCCCCGCTTTTTAACCAGATTTTCGGGTTAAACAGTTTGCGCAATTGTTCACTAACTCCATACGTGTCGCAGATCGGCTCATTGCCGCCGTACAAGTGCAAGCGGTCCGCAAAAATGGGGGAAATGTCCATAAGCAGCCGGCGCAATTCGCGGTGTTTCGCTTTGCTGTCGATGATGATCTCGTCCACGTCATCTGTCAACACATCCCGCACAATGCGCGGCAGCATGTCCGGCTCCCGATACACGCAATCCCCGGGTTTGGCGTCTTTGCTCTTTTGCCGGACGGATTGCCACAAATCGCGCAAATACGCCAAATCATACGCCAGCGCTTCGTCCGCCTCGCCTTCCGCAACCGTGCGAAAGATCAACCCTTCTCCCGGCAACAAGAGCTTCTCCCCGATTGATTTTAGCCGCTCCCGTTCCGGTTCCGACTCGATTTTCCGGGAAACGCCGACATAAGCGGCTTCGGGCATATATACGACCCACCGCCCGGGCAGCGAAAAATGCGTCGTTACTTTCGCGCCTTTCGTACCGACGGGGTCTTTCATGACCTGAACAAGCAGTTCATCGCCTTCATGCAGCAATTGCGCGATATTCGGCTTTATTTTCAGCTCTTTATCCGGATTTTGCGGCAGCAGATCGTCGATATACAGAAAAGCGTTTTTGCCGCAATGAATATCGATGAAAGCCGCCTGCATTCCCGGCAGCACGTTTACGACCCGGCCTTTATAAATATTGCCGACCATTTGCCGCATTTCCTGCTTTTCCGAAAAAATTTCCAAGAGCCGCTGTTCGTCCATCAGCGCAACGAGAGTGGAATTTTGCTCGCAATGAATCACTATCCGCCTCATGTCAGAAAGCCTCCGGTCCTAAGCAAGGTTGCGAAACATTCCGTCTATTTCTATCTTACCTGAAAAGTTCCGAAACTGCACTGTCGGGACGAAATTCCGTCAAATATTTATGCAGCACGCGGTTTTCCGTCAAGATGCCTTGCAATTCTCCCGTCGTTTCCACCACATAAAAAAAATGATAGCATGGGCGGTGAATCGACCTCACCAATTGCTGCAGCTTCTTTTCGGGAGTAACCGCGAGCGGGCGGGCGCGCATACCCGTTTTGCCGTTCTTGGCCAGATGCAACTCACGGTGAAACAGAAACCGCAAAAAAACATAATGCACATTTTTGAGATCGCACCAATTCGTATAAGCCAAAAAACATCCGACGACAGCGAGATTCAGCTGCACCCCGGATGTTCGCAAAGGGAGAAGCGCGACAAGGATCATGGCGCAACTGAGCGCCATGCTGGCCTTTAGGCAGACGGCGAGCGTACGGTAATAACCTGCCCACAAACTGATCACGGACTGGACGATTTTTCCGCCGTCAAGCGGCAAGATCGGCAGCAAATTAAACAAGATGATAAGCCTGTTCGACTCAATAAAAAACATGCTCCATTGTTCTCCCCAAACGCCGAAATGTCGCATGCCCCAAGCAAAAACAATCATGACCACATTTTGTAGCGGTCCCGCAATCGAAACCGCCAGTTCTTCGCTGACCCTGTTTTTGCCCTGGCTGTCCATCTCGGCAACGCCGCCGAAGGGCAACAGCCTGACTTCCTTGACTTTCCAGCCGAACGCCTTCGCGGCCATGACATGGCCGAGTTCATGAATCAGGACGATCGTAAACAACGTCGCCGCTTCCACCAGATAGCCTGTCAAGAGCGACAACAGCATCACTACTGCGAACAAGGAATGAAAGCGGAAAACGATTCCGCACAGTTTAATCAAACGGGATCACATCCGTTGGGGGGATCGGCTGCCTGTCCTTAGCCAGGGAAAAATAAAAATTGGCCTGATCCGCTCGCCCGCTTCCGTCTGCCGCGACGGTCCCCAATGAATCTCCTTTCCTGATCCAGTCGTTCACGCTTACATTCGTTTGGGCCAACCATCCATAGGTGCTCACCCATCCTTTTGCGTGCTGCACCCGAACGGTCAGTCCGGTCTCTGGCAGTCTGCCCGCATAAACGACACGGCCTTCTTCCACAGCCTGAACGGCGCTTCCGTCCGGCGCATGCACCCACACGCCCAGCGGGCCGTCTTCTTCAGTCCGCACAATATGCCCCGCCGTCGGCGCAAGCATCGCATCCTGGTCAAATACCTTGACCGCCTTGCGCAAGTTATGTTGCAGCGCCGGAAGAACAGCCGGAAACCCTGAAAATGTGCGTTCATACCAAAGCGCAACCGCCGCGGTATCCAAATCTTCCGTCAACGCCCGGGTCACCCATGCTTTGGCGGCGTCTGTTCCGGGAATATGCGCGCGAAACAGCGCCCATATTCCGAAAAACAACAGCGCACAAATAAAAATTTTGCCGCCCAGTTGCGTTTTGGAAGGCGGAGCCATCCACTCGCGAAAGCTTCGTTCCTCCTCCGCGCGGTCCCGCTCGTAACGATCTTCGTCCCAGCCGAATTGCTTGCGCCGCAAATTCCACACATACTCGGGGTCCGAAAGCCGGCTGTCCTCCGTTTGGGGAAGGCGGGGCTGTACGGCGCCGCTTTTCGCCGCATCCGGCTGCCGCGGCTCCGCCAAAATGGCTTTGATGCGCGCAATCCTGCGCTTTTTGATATTTTCTTTTACCGTCACGATGAACCCTCCGATCCCGTCGGCGCATTTGCTTCATTCATATGACTTGTCTCATTTTTTTATGAATGGAAACAGTGGCGAACCGGAGGGCAGCAAAAACAAGGGAAATTAGAAAGGAGGCAACTCTTCCTGGTGGACTTTGATGCTTAAGACCAGCCCCAACGAAAGCATATTGATCAGTACGGAGGTTCCGCCATAACTGACAAACGGCAGGGTGATGCCGGTCAAAGGCATAATGCCGATCAGCATGCCGACATTTTCAAATATTTGAAATACAAACATCGAAACGATGCCGAATATGATGATCGCTCCGCTTAAATCGCTGCACTGAATGGCGGTCAAAATCAAACGGTAAATAAGCAAAAAATAAAGCACAAGCAATACAGACGACCCGATAAACCCGAACTCCTCGCCGATGACGGCAAAAATCGAATCGGAAAACGGCAAAGGAACGCGGCTGTGCACCGAATTGCCCCGCAAAAAGCCTTCGCCGTGCAGTTCGCCCGAACCGATGGCGATTTTGGCGTTGTTGACCTGATAAGCATCGTCGTTGGAGACGCTTTCCGGGTGCAAAAACGTGTCGATGCGGTCCATCCAGTGTTCACTGTGATGTTTTTCCAAAAAACCGTACAATTGCTGGTGGTAGGCGCCGTACAAAAATAAAAACAGCGCCAGAAACGCCGCGAAAGCCGCCAATCCGATCAACACATACGAATACTTGATGTTGCCGATCCACAGCATCCCGACCAGAATAACCAGGTAAATGATGGCGTTGCCCAAATCGGGCTGAATCAAAACAAGCATAAACGGCAGCAGCACAATTCCGCCGATCGGCATAATATCCCGCACCAGTTCCAGATGTTCGCCTTCCTTGCGCGAGATATATTTGGCGATCGCCACGATTAAAATGATTTTCATCAATTCGGCCGGCTGAAAATTGAATCCCAACGGCAGTTCAAACCAGCTGCGCGCGCCATTGATTTCCACGCCAAAAAAATAAACGGCAATCAACATCAGAATGCCGAACAAATACGAATACAACGACGTTTTCAACAAAATTCGGTAATCGACAAGAATCATGCCGAAAAAGACAAGAAAGCCGAGAACATAGTTTAAAATATTTTTTATATACAGATGGGAGCTGAAAAATCTGGTATTGTACGTCGCGCTGTAAATCAGCACCGAACTGATGATCATGAACAAAAAAAGAATCGCGACGATCGTCCAATCGATTTTGCGGAAAGAAACAAGCACTTGCTCTCATCCTATCCCAAAAAGCTTTTTCATTTTATGCATGACACCCTTCTTGATTTCCAGCGGCATAAGCGGGACGGTATCGCCAAGAATCCTCCTGGCAATATTGCGGTAAGCGATCGCCGCTTTCGCGGCCGGATCCATCACCGTCGGTTCACCGGTGTTGGCGGCCTTGATGACATGCTCGTCGTCGGGAACGATTCCCAACAAATCAATCGCCAAAACGGAGCATATTTCATCAATATCCAACATTTCGCCTTTTTTTACCATGTTGGGACGGATACGATTGATTATCAGTTTCGGGTCGCGGATATGTTCAGCTTCCAACAGGCCGATAATCCGGTCGGCATCGCGCACCGCGGCGTTTTCCGGCGTGGTCACAACGATCGCCCGTTCCGCGCCGGCGACAGCGTTTTTAAAGCCGTGTTCGATTCCGGCAGGACAATCAATCAGGACATATTCGAATTCCAATTTTAATTGCGTAACAATCTTTTTCATATCGTCCGGAGTTACAGCGAGCTTGTCTTTCGTTTGCGCGGCGGGCAACAAATACAGTTCGTCAAACCGTTTATCTTTAATTAAAGCCTGCGGCAACCGGCAGCGGCCTTCCACCACATCGACCAGGTCGAAGACAATACGGTTTTCCAGGCCCATCACAACATCCAGATTGCGCAGACCGATGTCCGTATCAACCATGCAAACTTTTTTCCCCAAAAGCGCGAGCGCCGTGCCGACGTTAGCCGAAGTTGTCGTTTTGCCAACGCCGCCTTTGCCGGACGTCACTACAATTGCCTCTCCCAACGTGTTTCACTCCTTCAAAGTTTCCTCACCATTCCATATTGCCCGGGCGGATGCGGTGCAACTGCGATAGCTTGTCGATATTCATTTTGTCGTCTTCCAGATAGGCAAACTCCATGAACATTTCCCCGGATTCCCACTCGTCGGGGGGCCTGCTGATGATGTGGGCGATTCTGAGTTGCGTCGGATGCAGGTGGGATGCGGCGATTACTGCTTGCGCATTGCCGTTCGCACCGGCGTGCGCGATCCCCCTTAACGAGCCCATCACATAAATATCGCCGGTGCAAGATATCGTGCCGCCGGGATTGACATCGCCGATCAAGAGCAGATTGCCTTCATGATGAACCGTTTGCCCGGAACGGATCATGCCTTTGATCACTTTGAACGAAGGTGCGCTTTTGCCTGCCCTGCTGCCCGCTTCGAGCGATTTGATCAAGAGATTGCCGCGCCGGCCGATCGTATTGCGGATCAATGTTTCCTCCTCCGCGGAGAGTTTGCGTTCCCCCAATTTGACAGTCACCGAAATAAGCGGCCCGGTCAATATTTGGTGATGGGTGGTTTCCAGCTTGTCCTTAAGCTCACTGAGCAATTCCGCAAATGTGCAGTTGTCGTCCAACAAAAAAACAAGCCCGTCCTTGACGCCTTTAATCGTCACATGATGTTTTGCAGTGGACATGGACGCTGTTACCTCCCAAATAAAACTATTCTTTAGAGGTCGGAAAATTTCCTGCCCGACAATCGATTTCAACTCTTTATTTCATCTTTTCCGGCCCTGCGCGGCGCTCCTTCGAAATATAAGCGAAAGGGAACGTACAAAACCAGCGCGATCAGCATATTGATTAGCAGACTGGGCAATATTGAATGGTAGAGGACATAGCCAAGCGCGTAATCCGTCACGGCAAAAAAATGATAGATGCCAAAAAGCAGCAAATCATAAGCAATCAAACCATAGGCCAGCACGATTAAATTGGCCGTAAGCGTGATGCGCCCGCGGTTGTAAAAAATCCCGATAAAATAACCGACAACGCCTAACGTAAACATATGCGGCCCCAGCATATGCCCATAATAAAAAACATCCTGCAACAGTCCGAAAACCAAACCGTAAACAAGCGCCGCGTGCCTGTTGACGTAAAGAGCCACAAACATAATTCCGATCGGCAAAAAATGCGGTGACAACTTCATCGCGTCCGTCCAGCCGGCCGGAATCAGCCAAGGAAACAGCGAGCCGTCGCAAACAAACAGACCGAACAAAACAAGCCAGAGGAAACGGTAGCGCATGTCTCACCTCACTGTTGCGGATTCTCGATCACAAACAGCACGGTGCCCGGCTTATAGGTAGCGGCGGGCTTTACATAAGCTTTGTAAGTGATGCCGAAATCCCCTTCCTTTTTCGAGACCACTTGGCCGATTACAATTCCCGCCGGAAACAATTCGCCCAACCCGGATGTGATCACCGTGTCACCGGTTGCGATTTCTTTGCTTTGTTCATCGGGAATTTTATTCATGACAAGAAAGCCCAACTCGTTATCGAAGCTTTCGATCATGCCGAATACGTCGTCTTTTCCTTTGATTGTAGCGGAAATTCCCTTGCTTGTGTCCATTTTATAATCAACATCTTTGTAAATAATGTCGGAAATAAGCTGAACGGTGGCATAATACGGCGTGACTCGCTCAATTCGGCCAATCAGCCCGTCGGGAGAGACAACCGCCATATCTTCGCGAATGCCGTCTTTGCTGCCCAAATTGATCTTGATCGTCGTGTTGTAGAGAGGGTCGGGGCTGATTGCCACCGCATAGGCCGCATGCCAAATATAATGATTTTGCTGCTGTTGGCGCTCGGTGAAGCCCAGCGCTTTTTGCAATTGTTTATTTTGCATTTCCAACGCATTCAGCCTTGCCGTATCGCGGGCATACTGCAAAAGCCTGCGTTTCA
>DASVDB010000006.1 GCA_036381315.1 Bacilli bacterium
CTTGCGCCGTTCGTATTTGCCGGATGCTTGACTTGCAGCGGCATAACCGTCTGCTGATTGTCGGCGCCGGCCCAATCGGCTTGTTCACACTGCAAGCGGCGCTTATCCTTGGGGTGAGGGAGATCGCCGTCGTTGATCTGAACGCGGACAGGCTGGCTATCGCGCGTAAGATTGGCGCTGTGACGGCGCAGAGCGTGGAGCGGTTGGCGGCTTCGTTTTTGCCGGCCGGCGCGGGGACGGGGCCGCAAGCATTCTTCGACGCAGCTGTCGACGCTGTTGGCAGAACCGCGACGCGAAACCAATGTATTAAGGCGGTACGATTTGGCGGCAAAGTCGTTTTTTCCGGACTTCATGAAGCGGACAGCGCCCTGGCCGTCAATACCGCTATCCGCAATGAGCTGGCGCTGCTTGGTTCGTTCGCCTATGCACGGGAAGACTTTGCGACGGCCCTCATGTGGATCATTGGCAAGCGTGCCAGCTTGATGAACTGGACTGAGACCGCTATGCTTTCGGATGGCGCGCAATGTTTTGAAAATCTGATACGGCAATCCGGGAAAATGGCAAAGATCGTTCTTCGCGTGCAAGCGTAAATTGCTTTTCTTTACGTCCGGAGATTGTTCAGCCCGCTTTGCGCCGGTGTTTTCAAAGAGTCTAAAGGAGGGAGTGGAGCCCATGAAATTATTGCAATTTATAGAAAATGGGAATATCAAACTGGGAATCAAAACAAATCAGGGGATACTGGACGTGGCCATGGCGGCAGATCTGCTTATGCTTTCTTCATATAAAGGGATCGATATTCATGATGTGATTGAAGGCGGAGAAGAACGGCTCGCGCGTTTGGCCGATTTGGCGGAACGGGCATTGTCGCATCCGGAAAGCGCCCGGTTGCTGCTTGACGAGAACGGATTGGAATGGGCGTCGTGCGTCACCCGGCCGGGCAAAATCATCTGCATCGGTCTGAACTACCGGAAGCACGCGCTGGAAACGGGGCAGCCGACGCCGCAATACCCGATCTTGTTTAACAAGTTTAATAATACGCTTCATGCGCATTTAAAGCCGGTTTCGCTGCCCAAAGTATCGGCCAAAGTTGATTATGAAGCGGAACTCGGAGTGGTGATAGGCAAGCGGGCGAAATATTTGGATGCAAAAAACGCTTTGGATTGCGTATTCGGGTATTGCTGCGCCAACGATTTGTCCGCGCGCGATTTGCAATTGCGAACAAGCCAATGGCTGCTTGGCAAATGCTGCGATGGCTTCTCGCCAGTGGGGCCTTATCTTGTCACCTCCGATGAAGTCGGCGATCCGAACCAATTGGCGATTCGCTGCGCCGTAAACGGCGAGATTCGCCAGCAGTCGAACACTGCGGATATGATCTTCTCCGTTGCCGAGATTGTAAGCTACATCTCGCAGCATATGACCCTTTTCCCTGGAGATGTCATTTTCACCGGAACACCTGAAGGCGTGGTGCTGGGATACCCGCCGATGGAACAAGTTTATCTGCAGCCCGGCGATGTCGTTACCGTCGAGATCGAGAAACTGGGCGCGCTCACGAATCGGATGGCGGCAGAGTGTGAAAAAGCTTAGAGAAAATAAGGATAAAATAATCCCGTTCGGCTTAAGCCGGGCGGGATTTGTTCTTGACAAGCCGATATGCCTGGTATAAGGTATTAATAGCCAGCTGGCTGATTGACTGTCCATGGTAAAGTTAATCGAAAATATTACAAGATTCACATTCGGGTCTTTGCCGTGCAAGCGGCAAAGTTAATAGGGAAGTCGGTGCAAGTCCGACGCGGTCCCGCCACTGTAAACGGTTAGTTGTTTTTCACAAATGCCACTGTCCGATTCGGATGGGAAGGCGAAAAACAGCGCTGATCCGTGAGCCAGGAGACCTGCCTGCATGTGTTCAAGCCGGTTTCCTTCGGGTCAAAGGAGAGGCGAGGTCAAGCTAATCGTTGCGCATTGGTTGACGCCTTGATTTCTCTTGGGGAAATCGGGGCGTCATTTCATTTTGATCGGAATTGGAGAGATTTACATGGAACGTTTATGGCAAGTTCGCAAAATGCTGGTCGCCGTCCTGCTTATATTTTCCTTAGCCTTTGCCGCCGCGGGTTGCGGAGCGAAAGACGCCGCAAATAATCCCGCGTCCGAAGCGTCGCCTGCGCCCGCCGCGTCAACCGCCTTGCCGGAAACTGCCGCGCCTGCGCCGGCTTTTCCGGTAACCGTCACCGATTCAACAGGTACGGAAATCAAAATGGAGAGCGCACCGCAGCGGATTGTTTCGATTTTGCCGAGCGCGACGGAAATCGCTTTTTCGCTGGGGCTTGGTGAAAAAATAGTCGGCGTGTCCGATTGGGACAACTATCCGGAAGAAGTAAAAAACATTGAAAAAATCGGCGGGCTGGATGTGAATACCGAAAAGGTCGTCTCGCTGCGCCCCGATCTGATTTTGGCCAACACCTCCAATGGAAAATCGATTGATCATTTGCGCAAGCTCGGTTTAAAAGTTGTCGTGCTGGACGCCGACAATCTGGCGCAAACATTTGATACCATCCGGGCAATCGCCAAATTAACCGGCACTACCGCGGCGGCGGAAGCGGTGATTGGCAAGATGGAGAAACAACGCGACGAAATTGTAAATGCCGTAAAGGACATCCCGAACGATAAGCGGAAAAAAGTGTGGATTGAAGTCGATCCGACGCTTTATACGGCGGGAAAAAATACGTTTCTTAACGAATTGGTCGGGTTGGCCGGAGGAATCAATATAGCGGCGGATGTGTCGGGATGGGCGCAAGTAAACGAGGAAAAAATCATTCAAGCGAATCCGGACGCCATATTTATCACTTACGGCGGATTTATCAAGGATGCCGTGGAGCAAGTCTATAATCGGAAAACCTGGAGCAACGTAAAAGCAATTCAAAACAAACAGGTGTTTATTGTCGACTCGGATATGTCCACGCGCCCGGGGCCGCGGCTCACCGAAGCGTTGAAAATCATCGCCGAAAAATTGTACCCCGAAAAATTCACCAAGTAGCATTCGGCGCAAATCGAGTGTGCCGCAGTCGGACGGGAGCGGATGAACATGAAGCAAACGGCAAGCCATTGGGGAAAAAAGTTGGCGGTATGGTTGCCGATTATTAGCTTGTTGGTGCTGTTGATTGATCTAGTCAGCATATTCATAGGAAGCGCACAATTGTCATTCGCCCTTGTGTGGGACACGATTGTAAGCCGGATTCCGGTATTGCGTCATGTTGCCGCGCTGTCTCCCGGTCAAGCCGTGGAGACGATTATTTGGGAGATTCGCATCCCGCGCGTTCTGCTCGGCATGTTGTGCGGAGCCGCGTTGTCCGCCGCCGGCACGGCGTTTCAGGGAATATTGCGCAACCCGTTGGCCGATCCGTATATTTTGGGCGTTTCGTCGGGTTCTTCGCTCGGTGCGGCATTTGTGATTTTGTTTGGTTTACAGACGAGCGTGCTTGGACAGTGGACACTTCCGCTGGCCGCGTTTGCGACCGGCATTATCACGTTGCTTGTGGTGCTGGCGCTAGCACAGTCGGGGCGCGGCATCCGGGTGGAGACGCTGATTTTGGCGGGCGTCGTCGTGCAAGCTTTTATCGCCGCGCTTTTGTCCTTCATTTTATCTGTGTCCGATTGGAAAATGCAGATGATCATGCTGTGGATGATGGGCAGCCTGACAGCGGCCGATTGGGGTTATGTGGAGATTGTGCTGCCCTACATTGTGATCTGCGTGTTTATCATCTGGATGTATACACAGAAGCTGAATGTTCTTGCGCTAGGCGAAGAATCCGCCTACCATCTCGGCGTGTCGGTCAACCGCACGCGCGTTGTTGTCCTGGTCACCGCCTCGCTCCTGACTGCCGCCGCCGTTTCCGTGTCGGGCACCATCGGCTTTGTGGGGTTGATTATTCCGCATCTTGTCCGCCTGGTGTTCGGCGCTGACCACCGCGTCGTGCTGCCGATTTCGGTCGTGCTGGGCGCCGGTTTTCTGGTGCTGGCGGATACGCTGGCGCGAACGCTGCTGGAGCCGCGCGAACTACCCATCGGCATTTTTACCGCGCTTTTGGGCGCGCCGTTTTTCGGTTATTTGTTGCGGCAAGTTCGTCGCCAATTTTTTTCCTGAGTTGAATGGGGGATCGGCATGATTCGGGTGGAAAACGTATCGTACGGCATCGGAAAACAGACGGTTTTGCGGCATGCTTCATTTCATGTGCAACAAGGGGAATGTTTCGGCATTATCGGTCCCAACGGATCAGGGAAAACAACGCTTTTGAAACTGATTTCCGGAAGATTGCGGCCTGTCTCCGGCGAAATTTATCTGGATGGAAAGCAGGTTTGCGCATTTAAACAAAAAGAACTGGCGAAAAAAGTGGCGATGCTGGCGCAAGAAGCGCTGCCCCCCCACCCGCTGACCGTTTATGACGCGGTCATGATGGGGAGATTTCCCCATTTGGGGTTTTGGAATATGGAGTCGCGGCGGGATATCGCTATTGCAGAGCAAATATTAGAACGTTTGGAACTGATGCCATTTAAACATTCGTACTTGAACGAGTTAAGCGGCGGGGAGCGGCAGCGCGTGGCGATTGCGCGGGCGATGGCGCAACAGCCGGGCATTTTGCTGCTGGACGAGCCGACTACTTATCTGGATATTGGTTTGCAAAAACGCATTTTGGACGCCGTTCAATCGTGGCGGCGCGAAAGCGGGCTTACGGTGCTGATGGTGATTCACGATTTGAACCTGGCGGCCATCTATTGCGACCGGTTGCTTGTAATATCGGGCGGCAAACAGATCATGCTGGGCTCGGCGGATCAGGTCATGCGTGAAGATGTGATCAACCAAGTGTACGGCACGCAAACAAAAGTCGTGCAGCATCCGGTAACCGGCGTCCCGCAGATTTTATTATCCTGCAAATAATCTCATATCGTTCTCTGTTGTCATCAACCGATGATGCCGCGCCAGCGGCATGGGGAGCTAACGATGCGGCTACATGTTAGCACGCGGCGGCGCTTATGTGTTGCATAAGCAGCATGGAGGCGTAACAATGCAACCACGTGCCAACACGCGGCGGCGCTTATGCGCCGCATCAACGGCGTTGGGAGCTTGCGGGCTGTGCAATATTTCCCGGGAAATTGACATCATGATGCAAAGATTAGGAGGTATGCCTGATGCACGATAACTTGCTATCCCGAACGATCGCCAGTGTGAGCAAGCTTGATGCGGAAACGATGCGGCTTGCCCGCAAGCGGCTTGACAGTTTAACGAAACCGCAAGGCAGTTTGGGTAAATTGGAGCGAATGGTGGAGCGGCTTGCCGGCATCACCGGCCATGTTTGCCCGGAATTTGCCGATAAGCGGGTGATTATATTTGCCGCGGATCATGGCGTGGCAAAAGAGGGCGTGTCCGCATTTCCGCAGGAAGTGACCGCGCAAATGGTGCAAAATTTTTTAACCGGCAAAGCGGCGGTCAATTGTTTTGCGGCAACGGCGAAAGCTGCCGTCGTTTGCGTAGATGTCGGCGTGGCCGCCGATCTCTCCCGGGCGAAAGGGCTTGTAAGCCGCAAAATCGCCTATGGCACGGGCAATATGGCGCTGGAGCAGGCAATGTCGAAGGCGCAGACGATACAGGCGCTGGAAGCCGGCATAGAAGTCGCAACGGAGCAAATTGCCGCGGGCGCCCGGTTGCTGGCAACGGGAGAAATGGGCATCGGCAATACGACGGCCAGTTCGGCGGTTCTCGCCGCATTGGCGGGATGCTCCGCGGAAGACGTTGTGGGGAAGGGCACCGGCATTGCCGAGTCGCGTGTGCGGCATAAAGTCGCGGTAATTGAGCGGGCGCTCGCGTTGCATCGGCCGGATGCCGACAACCCGCTCGAGGTGCTGGAAAAAGTCGGCGGGCTGGAAATCGCCGCGATCGCCGGATTCGTGCTGGGCTGTGCGGCGCAGCGCGTACCCGTCGTTATCGACGGGTTTATCTCGACCGTCGCGGCGCTTTGTGCCACCCGGCTTTGCCCGCTTGCGGCAAACTATTTGCTGGCGTCGCATTTGTCGGAAGAGCCCGGACACCGGCTGGCCTTGAACATGATGGGCCTTAAGCCCGGGCTGCATATGGATATGCGGCTTGGCGAAGGAACGGGCGCCGTGCTGATGTTTCCGCTTATCGACGCCGCATGCCATATGATGCAACACATGGCGACATTCGCTGAAGCTTCAGTTGCGGAAAGATGCGAAAATAGCTGATGCGCAGGCATATGGAGGAAGCGTACATGGGACAAATGGAGCGATACGGCCACGGCGGCGACTTGTTGACCGCGCAAGAGATTTTTGCCATGCCGGTAGAGGCGTTTTGCGATTTCAGCGCAAACATCAATCCGCTCGGTCCGCCGCAATCTGTAATTGCCGCGCTGCAAAGCGGCTTGCGGGAAATATCCGCATACCCGGATCCGGCGCACCGTCAATTGCGGTCGGGTTTGGCCGGGCGGCTCGGGGTTTCGCCGGAGCAACTGTTGATTGGCAACGGCGCGGCCGAATGCATGGCGCTTGCGCTGCTCGCGTTCGCTCCGCGCAAAGTCGGCGTGCTGGCGCCCAGTTTTTTGGAATATGCCCGGTTTTCGGAACGTTATGGCGCCAAAGTGCAGATGCTGCACGTTGCCGAGGAAGCCGGTTTTTTGCCTGATGAACTGCATTGCGAGCGGTGGATGAAGGCCAACGATCTCGTCTTTGTCGGCCATCCGAACAATCCGACGGGAACGCCGCTGCCGACGCGGTTGCTGGTGAAACTGGCGCAATGGAGCGAAGAATTTGGAACAATCGTTATCGTGGACGAAGCATTCATTGATTTTATCCCGCCGGAAAAAAGGTTTACGCTGCTGTCCATGCTCGATCAATATCCCCGCGTGGTGCTGATTCGCTCCATGACAAAATTTTACGCGATTCCCGGGCTCAGGCTTGGGTTTGCCGTCGCCGCTCCGTCCCTGATCGCGGCAATGCGGGCGAAGCAGGTCACATGGAGCGTCAATGCGCTCTCGCTGCGCGCCGGATTGGCCTGTTTGGAAGTTGCGGAATACGAGCGCAAGACGTTGGCGTTAATCGAAACGGAACGCAGTTTTTTGACGGAACGGCTTGCCTTGGGGTTTGCCTTTAGCGTATTCCCGTCGGCGGCAAATTTTTTGCTTGTCCGCTTGCCGGCTGGATTAACGGCGGAAACCATGCAGCGAAAACTCGGGGAAAAAGGCGTGCTGATCCGCAATTGCGCCATGTACCCCGGGCTTACCGAACGCGATATGCGGATCGCGGTGAAAACGCGCGCGGACAATGAGCGACTATTACGCGCAATCGATTTGTGTACAAACGAGGTGGCCAAATGAGCGTTGTCTTCATAACAGGCGGGGTCCGGTCGGGGAAAAGCGAGTTTGCCGAACAATGGATATCCGCGCGGCAAGAAAGCCGGGTGAGAACGGGCGCAAGCCGGGAAAAACAGCCGGCGGCACCCGACGCATCCGTTTTGTACATAGCCACGTCAATCGCAGCGGATGAAGAGATGGCGCGGCGAATTGCCGAACATCGGCTAAGAAGGCCGGCGAGCTGGCAGACTTGTGAATGCCCGTACGCCCTTCCGGATATGGCGGCCTTAAGCGGGCATTCGTTTGTTTTGCTGGAATGCCTCTCCGGTTGGGTTTCCAACCGGCTGATTCAAGCGGAGCAATCCGGCGCGGCCGGCCTTAAGCGGGCGCGATCCGCAGTGCTCGATGAATGGGCAAAATGGCTCGCGGCCGGCAAAGCGGCAAGCGCGCAAATCGCCATTGTTTCCAATGAAGTCGGCCTGGGCGGCGTGGCGTTGTATCCGCTGGGCAGGGCGTTTCAGGATTGTCTGGGCGAAGCGAACAAGCTTGCCGCCGCCGCAGCGGATGAAGTCTATGCCGTCATTTCCGGTATTCCCTGGAGGCTAAAAGGATGAGGACGTTCTTTCAGGCGCTTGCCTTTCTGACGCGGATTCCGGTGCCCGCGCGCCTGGCCGCGGGCGGAAATTGGGGACGCACTCCCGGCGTTTATGCCGTGGTGGGGCTTGTCATCGGTTTGTTGGTATGGGGCGCCGCCGCGTTATTTTTGGGGCTTTTCACCCCGATTACCGCGAGCGTGCTGACGGTTGCTTTCTGGGTACTTTTGACGGGCGGGTTGCACCTGGACGGCTGGATTGATCTGGCCGACGCGTTGGGCAGCGGCAGGCCGCGCGAAAAAATGCGGGAAATTTTAAAAGACAGCCGAACGGGCGCGATGGGGGTAATCGCCGCCGTTCTTTTGCTAATGGTAAAAGCCGCGTTCGTTTATGATATTTTGTCGGCTAACAGGCCGATAGCGCTTGTTTTGCCGGCCGTTTTTGCCCGTTCCGCGCTGCCTGCGGCCATGCTGCTGTTTCCTTGCATTTCCGCGGACGGACTTGCGGCAAGCTTGCAAACGAGCGTGAAAGCAAAAGATGCGGCGGTTGGCTTGCTGTTTGCGGCGGTTGCCGGATTTGCCGCGCACCGCGCCGCGGGCGTTGTCTCGTTTGTTTCGTCGGCGCTTGCCGGATATTGGTTTGCCCGGCGGGTGTCCGGGAAATTGGGCGGTTTGAACGGCGACGGCTACGGGGCGCTGGTGGAATGGACGGAGACGGTTGCGTTGGCCGCGCTGCTTTTATCATGGAGATGGCTTGGATGATGCGAATGATGAAGAAAGGGGTTAATCCATATGGCGCAGCCTTTTTTGGCGGCAACGGATGTGTGCTTTAAGCCGTGGGATTGGCTATCTGTTGCCTGCTATCGGGACTATATCGCAATCTGTTCGGAGTTTCCCCTGTACACGATCAGCAGCGCAATTTTTGGCGGCGGCGCGGGAGAGCGGCGCATTTTTACCAACTGGCGGGTGCCGCTTCACTATCGTTGCGACCAACCCGCTGCGGATGCGGAATCATTCCTTAAGCGGCGCGGGTTGGACACCGCCGTGTCTGTCGCGATGCTGACGGCTGCCGATTTGCGCCTGGCATCGGTACGCGAAATCATTGCGGAGCAATTTCGGTTGTTCTGCTGCGTGACAGCGGGAACCAGCAATGCGGTCCGGACGGACAACCGCTTGCCGGCGTTTGCCGAAACGCAGCCGGGGACGATCAACTGCCTGTTGATGATCGACGCCAGGGTTGCCGAACCGGCGCTTATCAACGCGGTCGTGACCGCGACCGAAGCCAAATGCGCGGCGCTGCAGGATCTGAACGTAACGGACGGGCACGGACGTACGGCGACCGGCACGTCAACCGACGCGATAGCGGTCGCGTGCAGCCAACGGTCCGCATTCGCGCAAACGCATTTATATGCGGGGCCGGCTTCGCTTTTGGGCAATGCCGTCGGAAAGGTTGTCTACGAAGCGGTGTATGAAGCGGTTTCGGCGTATAAGGAGAAAAAGACGCCATGAGCGGAGCGGCCGCTCTTGTGCTGGCGTATGTGTTGGATCGGATCATCGGCGATCCGCGCGGCGTGTTGCATCCGGTCGTCGTAATGGGTTGGTGCGCGGCAAAGCTGGAACGCCTGCTGCGCGAAGTCGCGCGTTCGCCGCACAGCCTGAAAATCGCGGGCGTGTTGCTGCCGGTTGGTTTGGTCGGCGGGAGCTTTTTTACCGCGAAGTTGGTTCTGTATGCCGCGGGCCTTCTGCATCCGGCCGCCGCATTTGCCGCAAACGCGTGGCTCATCTCGACGACGATCGCGACCAAAGGCCTGGCGGATGCCGGCATGCAGGTTTGCCGGTTGCTGCGGGCAGGGGATGTCAAAAAGGCGCGCGAATCGCTCGCCATGATCGTCGGCAGGGACACGGAGCATTTGGATACGCCGGAAATATGCCGCGGGGCGGTCGAAACGATCGCGGAAAATATCGTTGACGCCATCGTTGCGCCGCTTGTATTCGCGGCGATTGGCGGCGCGCCGTTGGCTTTGGCGTACCGGGCGGCGAATACGCTTGATTCCATGGTCGGCTATAAAAACGCGAAATACCGTCATTTCGGTTGGGCGTCGGCCCGTTTGGACGATATCGCCAACTTTATCCCGGCCAGAATTTCCGCGTTATTTGTAGTCGCCGCGGCGAAATTGCTGAAGATGCGGGCGCGCGGCGCGTGGCGGATCATCCGCCGGGACGCCCGCAAGCATCCAAGCCCGAACAGCGGGTTTCCGGAAGCCGGTGTTGCCGGGGCGCTGGGCGTAAGGCTGGGCGGAACGAATGTATATCAGGGGGTGCCGTCGTTTCGCGCTTATCTGGGGGATTGCGAGCGGGAACTCGCGCCGGACGATATTGCGCGGACTGTCCGCCTGATGAAAACCGTCTCCGTTCTGTTTATCGCCGTTTGCTCGGGAACGGTTTTATTGCTGGAAAGTTTGCGCGCTTGTGCGAAGGAGTTGTTTTGATTGGCAAAAGCGCAACCGATCATGTTGCAAGGCACCGCCTCCGATGTGGGGAAAAGCGTGCTCGCTGCCGCGTTCTGCCGCATTTTTGCGCAGCAGGGATACAAAACGGCGCCGTTTAAAGCACAAAACATGGCGCTGAACAGTTATGTTACATGGGACGGCAAAGAAATCGGCAGAGCGCAGGGGCTGCAGGCGGAAGCGGCGGGAATTCCGGCAAGCGCGGATATGAATCCGATTTTGCTGAAGCCGGCCCGCGATCACGAGGCGCAGGTTATCGTGCAGGGAACTTCCCGGGGCAACCGGAGCGCGGGCGGCTACCGCCGGGATTTTTTCCACGAAGCGTTCGCGGCGATCCGGGAGTCGTACGGGCGGCTTGCCGCATCATATGAGCGGATCGTCATCGAGGGGGCGGGAAGCCCGGCGGAAATCAATTTGCAGGACCGCGAGCTCGCCAATATGCGAATTGCGCGCATGGCCAACGCTCCGGTCATCTTAATCGGCGATATCGATAAAGGCGGCGTGTTCGCTTCGCTTGTCGGCACGCTGCAGCTTTTGGCGCCGGAGGACCGAAAGCGGGTGATCGGCGTCATCATCAATAAATTTCGCGGCGATTTTTCCTTGCTCAAGCCGGGGCTTGACTGGTTTGCCAACTATACGGGCAAGCCGGTATTGGGCGTCATTCCTTATCTGAACAGCCCGCTGTTTGACGCCGAAGATTCGCTTGCGCTGGCATCGTGGCGGATGGCGCGGGAACAAACGGACGTCCAATCCGCGGCAAAGCCGCTGGACGTTGCTGTTATCGCCTATCCGCGCATGGCGAACTTTACCGACGCCGAGCCGTTTTTGGCCGAGCCGGATTGCCGCGTCCGGCTGGTGCGGGAGGCCGCCGAACTGGGCGTTCCGGATATGGTGATATTGCCGGGAACGAAAAACACGATCGAAGATTTGCAATATGTGAAAACAAAGCGCCTGGCCGCGGCCATTGTTGCTCTTGCGCAAAACAGTAGCACGCTGATCGTCGGCATTTGCGGCGGCTACCAGATGCTGGGGCGGCTGATTCGCGATCCTTACGGCGTTGAGAGTCCCTGCGCGGAAGAGCAAGGCATCGGATTGCTGCCTGTGGAAACCGAACTGGCAAAAGAAAAAACAGTCGCCAGAATCAAGGCGACCGCGATTTGGCGCGGTGAAGCGCATGCCGTGGCGGGCTACGAAATCCATATGGGAAAAACCAAGCGGCTGTCCCAAGCGGAAGATCTTTTGCGGGATACCGGAGGCGACCCGGGCATCCGCAGCAGTACATCAAATGTAATCGGAACGTATATGCATGATTTTTTTCATAACGACTCGCTGCGCTGCCGCATCCTCAATGACCTGCGCGCGAACAAAGGATTGCCCGCGGCAAACTGCGTCGCCTTCACCGCTTTGCGGCAGTCCCGTCTGGATCAGTTGGCCAATTGCGTCCGCCAAAACGTGGATTTGGCATACATCGAACAAGCGATGGCGCAATTCTCGGAATAGCGGCATTTTCCATGCCTGCCGCCGCACCGGCCGGGGGAAGATTTGCCCCGTCAACGTTTGGAAAATACGAGTTTTTTGTAACCGGCGTAGTTGATCACCATGGTAAACCCGGTAACGAGAATTTTACTTATCGAAACCGGCCATCCCAGGAGAGAAATGAACAGATGCAAAACGATCAGCGACAAGCCGAGAGAAGTCACATTTACGCCGACGAACAAAAGGATTTGTTTCGCGGAAATTTGTTCGTTGTGCTTGAACGTCCATGATTTATTCAGCAAAAAGCTGTTGACAAGCCCCCCCGTGTAGGAACAGGCTTGCGCGACGCCCGGAGTTACGCCTAACTTGTTTAACAGAAAAAACAGCGCGAAATCGACCAGCGTGTTCAAAATCCCGACGACATTGAATTTGATAAACCGTTTTAGCGAAACACTACCGGCGATCCGCATAATCCCGGTCTCCGTCCGTGAAACCCGTTTTCTGTTTGATCACAAAAAGCGGCCGGCGTTTTGTTTCTTCGTAAATGCGGCCGATATATTCGCCCATGACGCCTAGCAGGATCAGCGTAATGCCGTTGAACAGCAGATTGACGGCCACGATGGATGCCCAGCCGGGCTGCGCGTATGCCGTGAACAGTTTTTCATAGACGACGATGAGCAGATAGAGAAAGCTTGCGGCAGACAGCAAAAATCCGAGATAGGCGGCCAATTTGAGCGGTTTGTAGGAAAAGGAAGTAATGCCGTCAAGCGCGAATTTCAGCATTTTTTTAAACGGATATTTCGTTTCGCCCGCGAAGCGCTTGTCGCGTTCATATTCGACCGCAATCTGCTTGAACCCGACCCAACTGACGAGTCCGCGAATAAAGCGGCTTTGCTCCTGCAAATGATTCAGTTCGTCGACCACTTTCCGATCCATCAGGCGGAAGTCTCCGGTATCCACCGGTATGTCGACGCTGGTCATCGACTTTAACACGCGGTAAAAAAGCGCCGCGGTCGCTTTTTTAAACAACGTCTCGCCTTTGCGTTTGATGCGCTTGCCGTATACTACGTCGTAACCTTCCCGCCACTTTTTAATCATTGGCAAAATCATTTCCGGGGGATCTTGCAAATCGGCGTCGATAATGACGACCGCTTGTCCGGACGCAAATTGCAAACCGGCGGTAACCGCCGCGGAATGCCCGAAATTTCGCGAAAATTCCAACAATCGAAGCCTGCTGTCGGTTGCGCAAAGATCGCGGATGATGTCGGCAGACCGGTCGCGGCTGCCGTCGTTCACAAATACAATTTCATACTCTTCTCCCGTTTGCGCCATGACCTCGGTAAGGCGCCGATACGTTTCGCGGATGCATTCTTCTTCGTTATAAACCGGCACCACTATGGAAAATCGGGTTGCAGCCATTTTTTTCACCCCATTTAGGCTCAAGAATGGAAATACCATTGCGGGAACCAGCGCAAAAATGTGTCAATATAGGATTTTTCCACAACCATGCCCGATAAAATCGGATAAAACATGGCAAACAAGAGCACCGTCAAAGCGGCATAGCTCCACGTGACCATTCCCGCCAAGCGTTGATTGACGGCGCGTTCCCGGTATTCTTTGATCATATACACAATGCTCAGGACAAGAAACGGAACCGACGCGAAAAAGTGGTAAATAAACGTTAATCGCGGAACGCCAACCCAGGGCAAGTATTGGGAGGCCAAACCGATCGCGATGAAAAACGCAAGTTTATCCCGCTTGCGCAAGCCGACCATCAACATCAGCAGAAAGGCGGCCGATCCCGTCCACCAAACGGCGGGGTTGCCCATCGAGACGATGCTGGAAGCCTTATCGGGAGGCAGCCCTTTGCCGTCGTAATACCAGATCGGCTTCACAATGGTCGGCCATTCGTACCATGGCGAACTGAACGGATGCGTCGCGTGCAAATTTTTATGGTATTCGTACATGTCTTTTTGCGCTTTCACCACATCGCTTATGCCATGGTTAGGCCCCGGCACCATCATAAACGGGATATAGGAGGCGGTGTAGATGGCCAAAGGCGCCAATACGAATGTCAGCAAGCACCATAACAGCGTTTTGATGGTGTTTTTCGGGAACGTTTTGACGATTCGCGTTAAATGCGCCGTTTTTTGCTCGGAAAATTTGCCGGTTTGCATAAGCGTTCCGGCTAGCGCGTATTCCCGGTAGCGCTGGTAGAGGGAGGCGAACAACAGCACCGCCAAGCCTGCGCCGGCATAGATGCCGATCCATTTGCTGGCTGCGCCCAGTCCGAAGCTCAGCCCCGAAAGCGCAAGCGGAATCAAGGTTTTTCCCAGCCCGTCGCGGTAAAAGCTCATGGAAATATAGCGGTACATAAACAGGTACATGCAAATGATGAAGAATACGCCGTAAACGTCAATTGTCGCGATGCGCGTCTGGGCGAAATGCATAAAGTCGAACGTGAACAATAATGAAGTAAGAAAGGCATAATCGGTTCGCTTGAACAGGCGTTTGCCGAAAACATACATGATCGGGACCATCGCGACGCCGAACAGCGTGCCGATGATCCGCCAGCCGAATCCGTTCAGGCCGAACAGCGCGATGCCGATCGCGATGAATATTTTTCCGAGCGGCGGGTGCGTCGTTTCGTAAGGCTGGACGCGGTGCAAATGCTCCCAGGCGGTGCGGGCGTGATAGATTTCGTCAAAATAGGAACTGTTCATGTAAGTGGCTTGCCGCGGAATCGTGTCCTGCTCGTCGAACAGCGCGAGCGGGCTTTCGCCGTTTCCGCCGCTTCCGCCGGTTACGTCGGTTTCGCCGGGGTTCACCGCTTTGATCGGCAACGGCTTCGTGGCTTTATCGGCAAAAATGCCGATTTCATGCAAGTAGCCGCCCGTTTTCGTCACGCTAAAGCGCAAATAGCGGGCCTTAGCTTGCAGCGGCGTTACGACCCAGGCAAACACGTTTTGGTAGGTCTGATTGATTTCGCCCGCTTTGCTCCATGTTTTTCCGTCAACAGATTGGTCCACGCTGTATCCCGCTTCGCCGACGCCGCCGAACCATTGCAATTTGCCGATCTGCCGCGTTTGCCCGAGATCGACGGTAAAGCTTTCGCCGACATTTAGCGGATGCCAGTACGTTTGCGGGTCTTTCAGCGAGCCTAGATGATACAGGGCGATCGCGCCATACAGGATGGTCAGCGCGGCAAGCAGCAGCCAATCGATCCGTTTCAGCCGCGCCGCATCGTCTTTGGCGCTCTCCTCTGGTCCAACCGGCTCCATGGCGGCCGTTATGCTGTCCGGCATGTTTTCTGGCGGGGCGAAA
Source organism: Bacilli bacterium (assembly GCA_036381315.1). Lineage (NCBI taxonomy): Bacteria > Bacillati > Bacillota > Bacilli > Bacilli bacterium. The sequence goes on from DASVDB010000006.1 coordinate 15,255, forward strand.
TGGCGCCGTCGCGCCGTATTGGCGTCTTTCGCGGCGGCGGCTTTTTTATCGTCCGCGAACGCGAATTGCCTGATCCGTTTTTTCACGTAGATGTCCCAGGCGGCTTTTACCGCCCAGCCGGTCAGGGCAAGATTGGCCAGCGAAACCGCAATCAGCGAGAAATTGTGCGGCGGCAGAAAATAGGTCCGGTCAAGGCTGGCGCGCAAAACGGCTGTTACGTTGATAAAATGCGTGAGCGAAAAACCGCCCAGCAAGTACAGGATGCGCTTGTCCCGCAAATACAGAAAACTGAGCGCGGCAAACGGAATAACCATATAGTTGTAGCGCTCATGCATTCCGGTTTTCAGCATGAACACAAGCGCGGCAATGATGAATCCGAGAAAATAATAAGTGCCCGGCGGATTGTTTTTCCAAAACAAATAGAAAACGAAAATCACGATGGCAAGCGTGAAGATTAGTCCCCATATGCTGTACGGGACGCCCAGAAACTTGAGCGAATCCGCCGCGCCGTTGTCGGAGATGAGCGCGTAAAGATTAGGCGCGTTGAGCGTGGTCAACGGATATGACAACAGCATGGCGCGATAATGTTCGTACAAAAACGGCAGCGGTTTGTTGACAACAAACGGCAGCGCCCCGAGGATGAAAGCCGCGATGCCGGATGCCGCCGCTTTTGCCCAGCCCGGCGGATTTTTGGCGCGGATTAAGGCAAACAGGATGAGCGGCGCAAACATCAAAGCCTGCGGTTTCATTAGAAGCGCGGCGGCAAATGCGACTGCGGCAACCGCGGTTCTGCCGCGGGTAAGCTCGTACGCCATCCAGACGACAAATAATGCGAAAACGGAGTCCATTTGCCCCCACAGCGTGGAATTCAGGAAAACGCCCGGATTGAATGCCGCCAATGCCGCCAGCGCGAGCGCGGCGGTCTCGCCGGCTACGCGTTTGCCAATGCGGTAAATGATCGCGGCCATGAGCATATCGCCAAGTATGGCCGGCAGTTTGACGAGGATAATATGCGCCGCCGACGCATATTTTAGCGCGAAAGCATGCTGCAAAAAGCCAACAATATACAACACGTACATGTAGCCGGGCGGATAGTCCGTAAACACGCCTTCTTCGTAGAAGTTTGCAAGGCCCGTCGAAAAAGCGCGGGAAGCCCAGGCGGCAAAGTCCGCGAAATCGATCGGATGCCCTTGCATGCTGGGAGCCGCCAGAATGCGGGCGACAAATGCCGCGCCAAACAGCAGAAACAATGCCGTGTTGCGCCGAATCGCCGGTTTGGCGGTTTTGAGCAATCTGATCAGATAGAGAAAAAACAGCGCAAAGACGATGCCGTATAACACCATCAGCCATGTAAAGGCCGGATGACGGGCGGAACCGCCGCCGGCGGTTGTCTCGTAAAACGGCACGGCGCTTTTTCCCGGCGGAACTTCCGCAAGTTCCTCCACAGTCACATCGTCAAAATACGCGACGCCCGTGTTCAAATTGCCGTAACCGCCAAGGCGGACCGCGATCTGCAAGGTTTTCTGGTCTTTTCCGGTTTTGCCGATCAATTCAAGATATTGCCATTCGGTTTGCGTTCCTTTAATGTCGTTGGAATTGGCCACGACGCCGAGGACGGAAATATTGGCGCCGATCGCTTGCGTGCCGATGTTTTCGCCTTTTGCCCAGCAGGACAGGCGGTATACGGTGTTCGGTTTGGTTTGAATGGTCTGCACAAATTTGGAGTCGTTTGCCTGAAGGTTTTCAATTTTGACATAATGGTTGCCGGTGTGGCCCGCCGCGTTGATTAATGCGAAATTTGTCGCCGCGGGGTCTTGCAAATAATTGTCCTGCGCCCACATCGCCGGTACGCCGTTTGTGTCCGTCTCAAATCCGGCGTTTTGCACGATGTTTTCCGCTGCGGACGCTGTTAAGGGAATGGACAGCAAACAGAGCAACAAGAGGAGCAGGACTTTTTTTCGGATCGTCATTCTCCCACCTTCCTGTTAAAAGTAATGTCAAGATATTACTAATAATAGATGATAGATGGGATTTTGTGAATCTTTTTTGTAATCAGATGTATTGCCCCGCCGCTTTATCCAGCAAAACGACGACGTTGGCGTGGGTTTGCAAGAGTGAGGCCGGGCATTGGGTAGTGACGGGTCCGGTCAGTGCGCGACGGACGATTTCGGCTTTATCCTGGCCGCGGGCGATTAGCATAATCGTTTTTGCCCGTAAAATGGAGCCTACGCCCATCGTAATGGCATGGGTAGGAACTTCAGCGGGCGAAGAAAAGAAACGGGCGTTTGCCGCGCGCGTATTTTCCGCCAATTTCACGATATGCGTTTCACTCGCTAGCGTGTCGCTCGGCTCGTTGAATCCGATATGGCCGTTATGGCCCAATCCCAAAAGCTGCAGATCGATCTGTCCGGCAGCCTGCAGCAGTTTTTCGTAGCGGGCGCACTCCGCCTCGGGGTTTGCGGCGTTGCCGTCCGGGATATGCATCCGGTCTTTTGGCAGATTGATATGCCTGAATAAATGTTCGTTCATATACGACCGGTAGCTTTGCGGATGGTTTGCGGATAGTCCGATGTATTCGTCCAGATTGAATGTTGTCGCCTTGTCAAATGAAATCATGCCTTTGCGGTAAAGTTTGACCAGTTCCGCATAGATGCCGAGCGGCGTGCTTCCGGTCGCCAGGCCAAGAACGGCGGCGGGTTTTGCCTGCAGCAAACTGGCGAACATGCCTGCGCCCGCCTGGTTCAAATCTGCTTCGGAATGAAATTTCATAATATTCATTTTTGCGCGCTCCCTTTTTATTCTGTGATTATTATGATAAAACAAATGATCGAAAACGTCAAAATAATGATTTAAAACATCATTTATCTAGGAAAATGTTGCGGATAATAGTATAATAGTGACATTGAAAGAGGTGACCGCCATGGCCGCACAAGGACTCTCCAAAGGGGAGAAGCGCCGCGACCAAATTCTGGCGCTGTTAAAAAGCGGCGGAAAAGTTTCCGTGCAAGAAATCATGGACCGTTTTTCCGTATCGGAAGCGACGGCGCGCAGGGATTTGGACGAGCTTGCGCGCTCCGGAGGCGTGATCCGCACAATCGGCGGAGCTTTGTTCGAAGGCTTTTCCCTGTCTCGCGAACCTTCGTTCAACGAACGCAAGAAACGCCTGTGGGCGGAAAAAGCAGCGATCGCCGATCTGGCGGCAACATTCGTGCAAACAGGCGATGTCGTCGGATTGACCGGCGGCACGACAACTTTTCTGATTGCCAGGGCGTTGCAAGCGATGCAGGGCATAACCGTGGTCACAAACTCGGTGAACGTCGCTTATTCGCTGGCGGAAAACGACGGTATACAGGTGGTTGTAACAGGCGGAGTCATGCGCGGCAAAAGCTATGAATTGTGCGGTCCGCTGGCCGAAACGATTGTCGGGCAACTGCATATAAGCAAAATGTTCGTCGGCCTTGACGGCATATCGAAAGAACAGGGGTTGACCACCTACTCCGAGCAGGAAGCGCAAATCGCCCGCTTGATGATCGGCCGTTCCTTAAAGACTTATTCCGTGTTTGACCATTCCAAGGCTAACCGCGCCTCGCTGTTTACGATCGTGCCGCTTGCAAATATTGATGCGTGCATTACGGATGCGCAGGTTGACGGCGGTTTTGCCGCAAGTTTGCAAGATTTGGGAATCGAACTTCATATTGCGAAAGGAAATGATCGCGATGGGCAAGATGTTGTTTTATAACGCCAACGTTTATGTTCCGGGCGGCAAAGTATTGGACGGCGGCGCCGTTTTCGTGCAAGACGGAAAAATCGCCCGGGTTTTCCGCGCGGCTGCGGATATACCGGCGGGTTTAAAAACAGGCGATTCCGTTGATGTCGGCGGCAACCGTTTGGTTCCGGGATTCATTGATGTCCATGTGCATGGCGGCGGCGGGTTTGACGTGATGAGCGGAGATCCCGGCGATATTGCCGGCATGAGCATTTTCCACGCGGCAAAAGGCACGACTTCCTTCCTGGCCACCACGCTTACGGATTCCCGGGAAAAGATCGAAAAAGCGGTGGCGGCAACAGTAAAAGCGATGGAAGCGGGAACTCCCGGCGCCGAACCGGCGGGTATCCACCTGGAGGGACCGTTCCTGAACGCCGAGCGGTGCGGGGCGCAGGATCCAAAGTATATCCGCGGCGGAACCATTGCGGAGCTTGACGGATACATGCGTCTGGCAAAAGGAAACGTGCGCTTGATCACGATTGCTCCGGAACAGGAAGGAAATATGGAGGTTGTCCGCTATGCCGCCAAAGCGGGCATTACCGTGTCCATCGGCCATTCGGACGCGAATTTGGCAACGGTGAGGGAGGCAATTGCCGCAGGAGCGACGCATGTCACGCATTTGTTCAACGGGATGCGCGGCATTCATCACCGTGAACCGGGGACGGCGGGAGCGGCGCTGATGTTTGATGAGTTGGCGGTCGAACTGATTTGCGACGGCATTCATGTTCATAAAGACCTTGTATCCTATGTGTACCGGGTGAAGCCCGCGGACAAAATCGTGCTGATAACCGATTGTGTGCAAGCCGCAGGCCAGCCGGACGGAGAATACCGTTTGGCCGATTTGCCGGTTATTTTAAAAGACGGCCAGGTGCGTTTGAAAAACGCCGACGGCTCGGCGGGGAATTTGGCCGGAAGCAGCCTGACATTGGATAAGGCGCTGCAAAATGCCAGGTCGTACACGAATAAGTCCCTGGCCGAAGTTTTGCCTTCCTTGACGATCAACCCGGCGCGGCAAATCGGCCTTGACCGCCGCAAAGGCTCCATCGAGCAGGGCAAGGACGCCGATCTCGTCATATTGGATGACGGCCTGCATGTCCTGGCAACTTATGTAAAGGGGAAAAAAGTGTTTGGCTGAAGCGCGCGCGTCCGCTTCCGCCGGAAACTCGCTCCGTCAGCAAGCAAGCATTATATCGGCATATTTGCCGTTATAGGCGCTCTTTGCAAAAGCTGATTGATGGCAATCTAAACGCGCAACAGATGCTTGCGGAAATCCAAAAAGCCCGGGAAAAAAATCAGGGCAACAGATTCACAGTCCGAAAGCCCCTTTGTTTTATGGGAAAGGGGCTATTTTTTATATAGCCAAATGGAAAAAGTAGAGAATTTTATCCCTGTTTTATCGGAATATGAACCTGTTGGCTTCCAAATGAGCCCACTATAATGAAATTGCAAGAAAAAAATGATGTTTTTAGGAGGGTCAAAATGAAAAGAAGTTTGGTACTTCTGCTTGCTCTTGCCACATTGGTTTCTGTAGTGCTCGCAGGTTGCGGAGACAAGTCGGCAACTACCGGCGATGAAAGCCCGCCTGTGCCTTCCGAAAGCGAAGCGCCGTCGCCATCGGCGGAAAAAGTCGAACCGTTTACGATTACGCTTCGCCATATTCAAATCGGTGAACCCCAGAAATTCCGTTTGGCGATGCTGAAAGATGTTGTTGCCAAAACCGAAGCCGAAGTTGCGGGCTTGAAGATCGAACTGGACGGCGTGGAAGACCAGGTTAACCGATTCACGAAACTCCCCGCGGAAATGGCTGCCGGCAACCCGCCGCAAATTTTTGACTTGTTCGGCGGCGAAGCTGACGCCAAGAAATACGCTAAAGCCGGAAGATTGCTTGAATTAACGCCGATTCTTGAAGAACTCGGGATTAAAGATCAATTCCTCGACCTCTCGCAATTTACGGTAGACGGCAAAATTTACGGATTGCCGATCGGCGGCAGCACGGAAGGATTCTTTTATAACAAACCGTTGTTTGAAAAATATGGCTTGAAAGTTCCGACGACTTGGGACGAACTGGAAAACATATTGGCAACGTTGAAGGAAAACAACGTTACGCCGATGGCCGCGGCCTCCAAGGCGGCTTGGGTGCCGATTATGACAATGAACTCCCTGTACGCCAGATTTGCCGGCCCAGACTTTATACAAGGATTGGTCGACGGCTCGCTGAAATGGACAGATCCGACCATGTTGGCGGCAGCTTCCAAGTTTGAAGAATGGGAAAAGAAAGGATACTTTACGAAGGGCGAACTGGGTCTGGAATACAACGACATCCGTTCGCAGCTAATCACCGGGAAAGCCGCTCTGATGTTTGACGGCAGCTGGGCATCCTCCGTATTTAAGGATCCGGCTCAAGCCGGCGATATGGTTGGCAAGATTGGTTTCTTCGCACTTCCTCCCGCACCGAATGGTGTCGGTGAGCAAGCGTCTGTTAACGGTAACTTCAGTAACGGTTATGGCTTCAAAGCTGACCTGAACGACAACGAACTGAAAGCAGTTAAATCATTCATCAAGAATTTGTATAACCAGGAAATGCAAGTGCGCGGCTTGCTTGAAGACGGTGTGCTGCCGTCGATGAAGATGCCGTCTGAAGCATATGCCGACAAGGTGACGGATCAGTTGCTGAAAGAGATAATGGCTACCATGAGCAGTGCGAAGCAGGCATATCCGGTTTACGATGCGTTCGTTCCATCGAATGTATATTCGGAAACGGAAAAAGCAATCCAAAAACTGATTGGCGGCAAAGCGACCGCTCAACAAATGTTGCAGGAAATTCAGGATGTAGTTGACGGAAAATGACCCGGATAGTGCATAATCCGTGAATGAGTCCCATCATAGAGGTATCGCTCGCCCATGTGGGGGCGGTACCTCTATCAACTTGTATGCAGGATGCAAGAGAAGCGGGCAATTACGCAATTCAACCGCACTTAGCCCGATGCATAAGGAGGGCCTGCTGTGAACAAGGCGATGCGCAATCCACTAGTGTACATTCTATTTGTGTTGCCGGCCATTATATTGTATTTCATGTTTTTTATTTATCCGTTTGTTACATCCGGTTACTATAGCTTTTTCGACTGGGACGGGCTGCAAGCCCCGAAATATATCGGCTTCCAAAATTTTATCAGGCTGTTTCATGACGAAGATTTTCGGCTGGCGACCATAAACAATCTGTACTTTATTCTTTTCTCCGTCTTTATTCAGGTGCCGCTAATTGTTTTTTTTTCGCTTCTGATCAGTAGTGTCAAGAAGTTTCAGAGCTTTTACAAGACGACGGTTTTTATGCCGTCCGTCATATCGACTTCGGTAATCGGTATTCTGTGGGGGTTTATTTACCATCCGGATATGGGCTTGTTAAATAACTTTTTGGGGCTTTTCGGCATTGGGAAAATTTATTGGCTGTCGGATTTGAAGACGGCTCTCTTGTCCGTCCTGATAACGAATGCGTGGCAATGGATGGGCTTTTATATTGTGCTTATACTCGCGGCTATTTTAGCGATCCCCAAAGAACTAAGCGAAGCGGCGGCGATAGATGGCGCCAACGGTTTCCAAAAGGCGACAAAAATTACAGTTCCGTTGATTATGCCGGTTATTTCCGTAGTAATCATGCTTTCGATTGCCGGGGCAATGCGCGTTGTGGATATTATTCTCGTGATGACGAACGGCGGCCCGGCGGGAGCAACAGACGTGATGGCTTCCTATATGGTTACGAAGGCGATCAATTTTGGCATGTATGGTTATGGCAATGCAATTGCCATTGTTATTTTTGTATTTGCCATGGTCCTGACAGCCCTTTATCAGATTCTGATTGCCAGGAAGATCGAAAGGAATGAGTTCTGATGCCACGTGCTCTGAAAAAAGGGATCCCGCATGTAACATTGTGGATCTATGTCATCGTCGTGTTGTACCCGTTCGTATTCGTGCTGTTCTCATCCCTGAAGGAAAGCAACCAGGCGATTGTGGCGGATCCGTGGGGGTTTCCGCAGCATTTTCGCTGGTCCAACTATGTGGATACATGGATAAAAGGGAAAATCAGCATCTTCTTCTTTAACAGTTTGTATCTGGCATTTTTCGCCGCCGTTACCGGAGTCATCATTGCCGCAATGATGGCATTTGCCATTACGCGCATGCGCTATAAGTCAATCAGCGGGTTTTTGTACCAATTTATTCTGATCGGCATGTTGATTCCCGGAAATGTGCTGTTTATTGCCCAATATATCATGTTATCCAAGATCGGAATTTTAAACACGCATTGGGCTTTGTATTTGCCTTATACCGCGGGGGCAGTGCCAATCAGCGTGCTTTTGATCGCGGCGTTTATGAAGTCGATTCCGTCGGAACTGGAAGAAGCCGCCGTTGTCGATGGATTGAGCGCACAGGGAATGTTTGTTAAAATTATTTTGCCGATAACCATTCCGGCCCTTGTCACCGTATTTATTGTCAATTTTTTGGGCAATTGGAACGAATATCTGCTGGCAAACTTCTTTTTAAGCAAAGAAAACTTACGGACATTGCCGACGGGAATGGTCGGTTTTCGCGATAAATTTCAGACCAATTATGCAGAGGTGTGCGCCGGAATTGTTTACAGCGTGCTCCCGGTCATGATCATCTACGGATTTTTGCAGGAAAAAATCATAGAAGGTTTAACGGCGGGAAGCGTGAAAGGATAACCATAAAATGCAGCATGGAGTGATGAGTCGATGAATCTGCGGCTTAAATTGCTGATAGCCTTTTTATCTCTTATCATCATTCCATTGCTGCTGCTTGTTTTAGCCGCGTATTTGATTTTAACCGAAAAAATTGAAGAAAAATATTCGCAGCAAGCAGAACTGACGTTGAAAGCGCTTAGCCAAAGCACCGATTTCATATTCCGCGAAATGGACCGGGTAACGGATAGCACCATTGCCAGTTCGGCGATTCAGGATATTTTGAAAATGCCGGCATACCAAAGCAAAGATTTGCAACATATCGATTATTTCAGCATCAATCAAATTCAGCAAAATTTCCGCGAACTTCTGGTCAACCATCCGTCGGTCAGTAACGCCTTTATGTACACACTGAACAACCAGGGGTTGATCCGGATTTATGCCAAAGAATCATTCCACGTACTGGATTTTGCCACCTTGGAAAAGCACCCCGTATACAAAGCGGCGCTTGCCCGGGACGGATTGCCCAAATGGGTTGGTCCGTATGAATACCCCGAGTTAACCGGCGCCGATCCCATATTTACACAAATCCGCATGGTCAAAGATGTTGATTTTCTGCAAAATAAAGGCGTTTTGGTCGTCCAGGTGAAAAGCTCGGGGCTCGACAATATATTCCGCGCTTTTTGGAACACGGCACAAACGCATAATACCCGCTTTTATCTGATTAATGAAAATGGGTTGATTTTTTTCGACAGCACCTATGAAAAGCGCGGCAAAAATATTTCTTCCTTTATCGACGGAAAGATCAAATTCGGCAGCGGCTATCAAAGTGTCAGGCATAAATTCGCGGGAACGGAAAGTATTATTTCCAGCATCGGAATCGGCCGGGAAAACTGGCGGGTTGTATCTGTCACAAGTTGGGGAGCATTGACGAATGAAGTGGCGAGAGTTGTAAAATGGTTGGGAGCCATTGCGGCATTTTGCCTGTTTGCGGCTTTATTGTTCAATCTGTTGATATTAAACCGGATTATTGGCTCGATTATCATGATCGTCAGGCATATGCGGCGCGTTGAAGACGGCGAAATGTGGGTTCGCGTCGAGGAAAAAGGCAAAGATGAAGTGTTTATGCTAACGCGAGGATACAACCGCCTCATGAGCCGCATTCATTTTTTGTTTGAGCAAATCAAGCTGGAGCAGCAGCATAAGATTCGTGCGGAAATGCAATTGCTGCAGGCGCAGATCAAACCGCATTTTCTGTTTAATACGCTGGAGTCGATCAATGTGCTGGCCGTGCAAAATCAAGGCCGGAAGGTAAGCCAGATGGTGCAAAGATTGGGCAATATTTTGCGGATCAGTTTTGCGGACAAGGAGATCGTTGCAATCCGTGAAGAGATTGAACATTTGCGCAGCTACCTGGAGATTCAAAAGTACCGTTTTGAAGAATTGTTTGAATTTTCGATTTCCGTTCCGGAAGATTTGCTGGAATGCGAAATATTAAAGCTCACCTTGCAGCCGTTGGTGGAAAATAGCATCCAGCACGGTTTTGACGGTATCGATTATGTCGGAAAAATTTCCATTACGGCTTTTGCGTGCGGCGGCAAAATCATTTTTGAAATAGCCGATAACGGAATCGGCATGGATAGCGACATATTGGCCCAATTTCAATACAACCTTAGAGAGCAGAAAAACGAGGTTGTGGATGACAAAAATAAGGAAAGAAGAGGTCTCGGCGTAAATAACGTCGCCGACCGGATCCGCATTCATTACGGCAAGGAATACGGCATATGGATTTGCAGCGAGGCAGGCAACGGAACCACAATCCGATGTGTCATTCCGAATTCGCAGTGGGGTGAGGCAAATGAGACTGCGGGCGCTTTTGGCAGACGATGAAATCAACATTTTGAAAAATTTAAGCCAAGTGATACCGTGGAATGATATGGACATCGAAATATGCGCCCTGGCAAAAAACGGCCAGGAGGCGTTGGAAGCGGCGAAACAGCATTTTCCGGATATTATTTTATGCGATATACGAATGCCCGTTATGGATGGCATTTCGTTTATCGAGCACGTGCGGGAATTGGGTATGCCATGTGAAGTATTGCTGCTAACCGGTTACCAGGATTTTGAATACGCCCGATCCGCGATCCGTTTAAACGTGAAAGATTATGTTCTCAAACCGATTGATTATGAAGGCTTGCAAGCGAATATCGCCCAAATTGCCCGAACGCTCCGGGAAAACCGCAAGCATCATAATGAAGCGAAGAAAAACTGGGGTAAGATGCTGACGCTTGCTTACGAAAAAATCCTGTTTGACGTGCTCATGGATTATTCGGCTGTACCCGACAGCCATATAACGGAAACGGTGGAAATTCGATTCGATGAATTGGCTTACATTATGTTTTTGTTGGATATTGAGGAGTATTCGCTCAAGTCGTTGGAGTGGTCGGAAAAAGAACGCAAACTGTGGAACTTTGCCGTGCGCAATGTCATTCAGGAAGCGCTGCAGGAATATAGGATCAAATATGCCGTCGTGCAAATGCGGGAAGGGGAATGGTGCGTCCTCGTCGAACAGATGAAAGATTCGCCCGATCCGGATCCTGGTGTGACGGAGAAATGGGCAAAAACACTGTTTGAGGCGGTGGCGCAAAATGTCAAACTGGGAATTACGATCGGCGTATATCCGGGTAAAGTGCCTTTTTCCGAATTGTCGCGGGCATATCGGCAAGTGCTGAGAGAGGTGCATTTGTCTTCACAGAATAGCAATATCGTATTGGCGCAAAAGGAACGCCCGGATAAGGATGTGCCGGATTCGCTATGGAGTTTGGTTGAAGAGATATTATCGGGTCTGAAA
>DASVDB010000007.1 GCA_036381315.1 Bacilli bacterium
AACAATGACGCGCTCTGCCATACTGTCTACCATGGCGATAAAGTCCTCCAAAATCAAACATTCAAGGTTTGCCTGGCATGTGTATGCACATGCGCCTCGGGCATGGCTCTGGAACAAAAATTGATCGTCTCCAGCATATTAAGCAGCGCCCGCACCGTATCCAACGACGTCAGGCAGACGACGCCGTTTTCCACCGCTTCGCGCCGGATGCGGAATCCGTCGCGCGCCGGCGTTTTCCCTTTGGTCAGCGTGTTGACGACAAACTGCGCTTTGCCGTTGCGGATCAAGTCCAAAATATTGGGCGAACCTTCGCTCAATTTGTGGACTTTTTCCACACGCAGCCCGGCTTGTTCCAACGCTTTCGCCGTTCCGCCGGTCGCCACAATTTTATAGCCGAGGTTGAAGAAGCCGCGCATAATGGCGATTGCTTCCTCTTTGTCTTTATCGGCGACGGTGGCAATGATCGATCCGGAGGCCGGTATTTTCATTCCCGAGCCAATCAGCCCTTTATACAATGCTTTGGCAAACTGCACATCGCGGCCCATCACTTCCCCGGTCGATTTCATTTCCGGTCCCAGCGTCGGTTCCACCCTGCGCAGCTTGGCGAAGGAGAACACCGGAACTTTCACGGAAACGAACTCGCCTTCCGGCCATAAGCCGCCCGCATAGCCCATCTCCTTAAGTTTACGCCCCAAAATGGCACGCGTTGCGACGTTAGCCATCGGGATATTCGTTACCTTGCTTAAGAACGGCACGGTGCGCGAAGAACGCGGGTTCACTTCGATGACGTACACGCGGTCGTTGTGGATCACGAACTGAATGTTGATAAGCCCGCCCACTTGCAAATCCCGGGCTATTTTCGTCGTGATCTCGACGATTTCCTGCTTGTGCTCCGCGGTGATCGACTGCGGCGGATAGACGGCGATCGAGTCGCCGGAATGCACGCCGGCGCGCTCAACATGCTCCATGATGCCGGGAATAAGCACGGTTTCGCCGTCGCAGATGGCGTCCACTTCCACTTCTTTGCCTTGCATATAGCGGTCGATCAACACCGGGTGTTCGGGATTGATTTTTACCGCCTGTTCCATGTAACTGAGCAATTCCTTGTCGGAATAGACGATTTCCATCGCGCGCCCGCCAAGCACGTAAGACGGGCGCACCAGCACCGGATAGCCAAGGCGGGCCGCCGCGCCGACGGCTTCGTTAACGGATGTGACCGTTTCTCCCGGCGGTTGGGCGATATTCAGGCGCTTTAGCAACGCTTCGAATTTTTTGCGGTCTTCGGCGGCGTCAATGCTGGATAACGGAGTGCCGATAATGTTCACGCCCGCCTCTGCCAGCGGCGCGGCCAAATTGATCGCCGTTTGGCCGCCAAATTGCACGATTACGCCGATCGGCTGCTCCTGTTCGATCACGTTCAGCACATCTTCCAAAAAGAGCGGTTCAAAATACAAGCGGTCGGACGTGTTAAAGTCCGTCGATACCGTTTCCGGGTTGTTGTTGATAATAACCGCTTCATAGCCTGCGCTCTGGATTGCCCAGACGGCATGAACGGTGGAGTAGTCAAATTCAATGCCTTGTCCGATCCGGATCGGTCCGGAACCAAGCACCAGCACTTTCTGTTTGCCGGTATCCGTCACTTCGTTTTCCGATTCGTAAGTCGAATAGTAATAGGGCGTAGTGGCGGCAAACTCCGCGGCGCACGTGTCGACCATTTTGTAAACCGGCTTGATCCCGAGTTTCAGGCGCAACGAGCGTACTTCCCGCTCCGAGGTATATTGCAGAGAAGCGTCATGCAACTTTCTGATTTCGGCGATCGCCCGGTCGGCGAAGCCTTTGCGCTTTGCTTCGTAAAGGAGTTCCGGCGTAAGTTCAAAAGCGGCAAGTTTTCGTTCGAAGGCAACCAATCCTTCGAGCTTGCGCAAAAACCACCAGTCTATTTTCGTCAGCTCCTGGATTTCCATCAGCGTAAATCCGCGGCGGTACGCTTCCGCTATCAGGAACAGCCGTTCATCATCAGGCGTTTTCAACCGCTCTTTAAGCGTTAATTCGTCCAGTTTGCCGGCTTCCCGCAAGTACAGGCGATTGACGCCGATCTCCAACGAGCGCAGCGCTTTTTGCAGCGATTCTTCAAAGGTGCGCCCGATCGCCATCACTTCGCCGGTCGCCTTCATCTGCGTGCCCAGCTTCCGGTTTGCCTGGATGAATTTATCGAACGGCCAGCGCGGAATTTTGGTCACAATATAGTCCAACGTCGGTTCAAAGCAAGCGTATGTTTGTCCGGTTACCGGGTTTATGATTTCATCGAGCGTATACCCGATCGCGATTTTGGCCGCCATTTTGGCGATCGGATAACCGGTCGCCTTCGATGCGAGCGCCGATGAGCGGCTTACGCGCGGGTTGACTTCAATGACATAATATTGATAGCTGTACGGGTCGAGGGCGAATTGCACATTGCAGCCGCCTTCGATTTGCAGCGCGCGAATGATTCTCAAGGACGCGGCGCGCAGCATTTGGTATTCGCGGTCGGACAGCGTCTGGCTGGGCGCCACGACGATGCTGTCGCCGGTGTGCACGCCGACGGGGTCGACGTTTTCCATGTTGCAAACGACGATGCAGTTGTCGTTCGCGTCGCGCATCACTTCGTACTCGATTTCTTTCATGCCGGCGATGCTTTTTTCAACCAGGCATTGGCTGATCGGGCTGTAGCGCAATCCCGAGGCGACAATCTCCCGCAGTTCTTCGGGCGTCTCGGCAATGCCGCCGCCGGTTCCTCCCAACGTGTAGGCGGGACGAATGATAACCGGATAACCGCTTTCCCCGGCAAACTCGAGCGCCTGCTCCACACTGTTGACGATGGTGCTTTGCGGGATTGGCTCGCCCAATTCCCGCATCAGTTCTTTAAACAAATCGCGGTCTTCCGCCTTACGGATGGAGTCAAGCTGCGTGCCCAACAATTGCACATGTTCACTTTCCAGCACGCCCG
>DASVDB010000008.1 GCA_036381315.1 Bacilli bacterium
TTTTTTTATGAAGAAAAGAAGACGGCGGCGAATCCGCATTCTGATCTGGCTTTCGCGCCGTGGAGCGGCCAGATTGGCGCTTTTGGCATTTGCGCTGGCATTTTTGCTCTTGTATTTCACTTCGGATTTAAAAAGCGGCTTCGTTTGGGAACAGTGGTCGCTTCCCTTGTCGGGCAAAGTGATCGCGATCGATGCCGGGCATGGCGGACCTGACGGCGGGGCGGAGAGCAGCGAAGGGATTGCGGAAAAAAATATCAATCTCGCGATCGCCAAAATGCTGCGCGATTATTTGCAGCAAACCGGAGCCGTTGTCGTCATGACCCGCGAAGAAGATAAAGATTTGGCGGATAAAAATACGGCAGGACTAAGCAAAAGAAAAACCGAAGACCTCGTCAACCGCGCCAGGCTGATCAAATCGCGAAAAGCCGAATTGCTGGTCAGCATCCATTTGAACAGCATTCCTTCCGCCCGCTGGCATGGCGCGCAAACATTTTACGACCCGAAAAACGAAATGAACAAGCTGCTGGCGCAATCGATCCAGGCGGAAATCAAAGCGGCGCTGCAAAACACCGACCGCGAGGCGAATACGGTCCGCACCCTGTTTTTGCTGCGCACTTCGGACGTGCCAAGCGCGCTTGTGGAAGCGGGCTTTTTGTCCAACCCGGAAGAAGCGAAATTGCTTGCGAAACCCGAATATCAAAAAAAGATGGCGGCGGCGATTTATCGCGGCATCTTGCGATTTTACTCAGGAGTTGGTCTTGGATCATAATCAAACGGCAAAAATATGCTATAATGCTAAATGGGGAAAACACACTTATTAACCGAGTTGGGGTGGCCGTTATGAAAAGAAACCAGGTGCTTGATGCGCTGCGCGAACTGCAGGATCCGCAGCTGCAAAAAAGTCTGGTGGACATGCGTTTTGTGAAAGACATCATGATTCGCGAAGATAGCGTCTCCATTACTTTGGTGTTATCGAAAGCCGATGACCATACAAAAGATGAATATAAAAAACTCGCCGTGGCAGCGCTGGCGAAAGCCGGCATCAAAGCGGCGCATGTTCGCATACGGGAAGCTACCGCGCAAGAGTTGTCTTCCTTCCGGGAAAAGAAGGTTGAGGAAATACCGCATACGGAAGGCTATGACGCCATGCAAGACAAAGTCCAGCATGAAATGCGCAAAGCGGGCATGCCCAAATTGCTGGAAAAAGACGCGACAACGCAATTTATTGCGGTGGCAAGCGGCAAAGGCGGCGTCGGCAAATCGACGGTAACGGTCAATTTGGCGGTTGCTTTGGCCAGACGAGGCAAGAAAGTCGGCATCATGGACTGTGACATTTACGGCTTCAGCGTACCGGATTTGATGGGCATCGAAGAATATCCGCAATTGGTGAACCGCAAAGTCATTCCCGTGCAGAAAAACGGCGTCGATGTCATTTCCATGGGATTTTTTGTGGAAGATAACGCTCCGATCGTTTGGCGCGGACCGATGCTTGGCAAGATGCTGCGCAATTTCTTTAATGAAGTGGAATGGGGCAACGTGGAATATATGCTGCTCGATTTGCCTCCCGGCACCGGGGACATTGCCCTGGATGTGCATCAGATGATTCCGCACAGCAAGGAAATCATTGTCACCACTCCGCATTCCACCGCGGCGTTTGTGGCGGCAAGAGCGGGCGCCATGGCGCGGGGAACCAATCATGAAATTTTGGGCGTGGTGGAAAACATGTCCTATTATGTTTGCGCCGAGTGCGGACACAAAGACTATATATTCGGCCGCGGCGGCGGCGCCAAACTGGCGCAGGAGCTCGGAACGGAACTGCTTGGGCAAATTCCGCTCGGCGCGCCGGACAATCACCCGCTGGAAGCCGATTACGCTCCGGCAGTGTATAAGGAAGATTCGGAAACAGGCAAAATGTATTTGGAAATGGCGGATCTCATAATCGCCAAAACTTCATGAAGCCATTAGCCCGGAAGCGCGCCCTGCTTCCGGGCAATTTTTTTTACGTGCTTTGGCCTCCCTGACCGCCTCCCCCCCCGCCTAGGCCGCCGCCTTGCTGCTTTTTCGGCATTGTTTCCTCTTCCAGCACCTTTTTGAACAAATCCATGAGTTCCATGCGAAACAGCGGGCTTTCAAGCGATTCCTTCATGATGCTCATGGCCTGTTTCCTATATTCCGGTCCTTTCATGACATCCAGCAGCATTTTGGCAAAGTCGGGGTTTTTCATGGCGTCGAAAACAAGTTTTTGGTATTCCGGATCTTTCATCAAATCTTTTTGGATTTCTTTGTTTTCTTTCTTGATGGCTTTGGCGAAATCGCCGGCAAATTTCGGATCCGTCATCATGTCTTTAAGCATTTTCGGATAAGCGGGGTCGGCCAGCACCTCCTTGACCGCCTGGTGGATTTGTTTGCCTTGCGGCGTGCTGAGCAGCTTGCTGCCGCCTCCGCCTGCGCCTTGACTTTCCTGTTCACTCTGGGATATGGATTTCTGGATGATTTTCTTGGCATCCTCGGTATTCAGGATATCGATAACCATCGCTTTGGTTTCCTTGTAACTCATCATGCCGCCTCCCCCGGAACTTCCGGAACCGCAGGAGGAAAGCAGCAGGCAGGACACAATCGCGCCGCAAACCATGGCTATTTTGGAAAGATAATGTCGATGATGTGTCATAAGGCGTTGCTCCCTTCGTCAGAAATAAAGCCGAAGTCTTTTTTGCGTTAGTATGCGGCGTAAAAATGCATTTATAACCGGCCTGGGGCCGCAAATGTTGGCTTTTTTGACAAAGGGTTGCTATACTTGAAAGCGGGATTTATGAAGTTGGGAGATGGGGCAAGTGTCATTGAAAAATTTGCTTGTGCTGTTCGGGACGACGCTCTTGATTGGGATGGCTGCCGGCATTTTGGCCGGCCTTGGCCTGCAATTGACGGATCAGGACTTTCACTTTTTCGGCTCCGCAGTCGGGTTTAATCTGTTTGAAATGGCGCTTGCCGGCATGATGTTTGCCATGTTCAGTTTGATGGGCCTTTTTGCATATTTGACGCTGAATTATATTGCCGTGGGCATTTTGGGGCAGAAGTTCTGGTGGAATTTGCTGCAGCTTTTTCTTACGATTGTCATTCTGGTGAACGCCGGTTTTTACCGCTATATTTATTTTGCCGGAACGGCGCAGGCGGCGGACTTCATTTTTCCTGCGATCGTATTGGCTCTTACGATTTTGGTGGCGTATTGGAAAGTGAAAATGACCAATAAAACCGCATGGATTCCCACGTTGTTTTTTATGTCGGCAATCACGATTCTGGAGTCCATGCCGGCGCTCAGGATGGATAATGCCGCTTCGCTTCTGTTTATGTCCGTGCCGCTTTTTGCTTGCAATGCATGGCAAATATTGCGGCTGCATAAGTTGGTTAGAAGCAGGGCTTAACCGGAGCTATTGATTATCCTCTACTTCCCGGCCGCTTAATTGCGTTTCGTTGATCAATTGGGACACGGTGACGAATTCGTAACCTTTTTCCCGGAGCTTGTCAATGATGACGGGCAGCGCGATGTGGGTTTGCTTGCAGGAGTCGCTTGCGTGCATCAACACGATGTCGCCGGGATGGGCTTTTGTGACCACACGATTGACAATGTTATCCGCCCCGATGTTCATCCAATCAAGCGAATCGGTGTCCCACTGGATGACCGTATACCCCAATTCGCCGGCGATTCGCAGCACTCTTTTATCGAAATCGCCGTTGGGCAGGCGCAGCAGTTTGGGCGGCCGACCGGTCATTTCCGTGAGAATTTGGTGGGCGGTGGCAATTTGCCTGCGTATTTCGCTATCTTCCAATGTGGAGTAATGAGCGAATTTATGCCCGTGGCTGCCGATTTCAAACCCGCCGTCGACAATTTTTTTGACCAGCTCGGGGTGTGTTTTGCTCCAGGGAGAAGAAAGGAAAAATGTCGCGTTCGTAACGCCTTTTTGTTTTAAAATGTTCAGTATCGGTTCCAGGCGGTTTTCCCCCCAACTGATGTCGAAGGTAAGCGCAATGACCTTTTTGCTGGTTTGCACGCTGTAGATTGCCGCCGGTTCATTCCGGGAAAAAACGCTGATGCCGTTTTTTTGGGAATAGGCCGCTCCCAGCGCGAAAATAGCCGTTATCGCCAGGAACAGCACGCGTTTCAATTTTTTTTTGTTGACAATAATGAAGACGTTCACTTGACTTGACCGCCCTTTCAAGTTTAATCTTTGTCCAATAAAATATATGCTCGTACAAGCGGCGTATGCGGTTATTTTTGCCGCAATTTGTTGAGGAGGACTGTGCATGGGTATGCTGTTTCGTGACTTTGCCCGCGACTTGCGGGCGCGCAAACATGATATCATCGCGGCGGTACTGGTTTTTGGCATCGGAATATATGCGGGTTTTACTTCGGATCATCTCGGGGGATGGTTGGAAGGCGAGGTTGAAAGTATCGGGAACATTGCCGATCTGTTGGAACGGATGCCGTATCCGCAACTCATGTTTTTCCTGTTTATTTTTCTCAACAACTTGGTCAAATCGCTTCTTTTTGTTTTTCTCGGGGCATTTTTCGGGTTGTTTCCGCTTGTTTCGCTATTGATCAACGGCATGGTTATCGGGTATTTATCCGCATCCACCATGGCGCATGGCGGTAATTTGGCGCAAATGATCGTCCTCGGCATTTTGCCGCACGGAATCATTGAGTTGCCGATGGTTCTGCTGGCCTCCGCATACGGACTTCGATTTGGGGTATTGACGGGCAAGTGGGCGTTTAGCTTCGCCGTATTACCGTGGCGGCAGAAGGTGGCGGGGGAATTGCGCCATTTTTTTCGCATGACGCTGCCGCTTATGCTGGTGTTGACGGTCGGATTGTTGGTCGCTGCCGTCATCGAAAGCACCGTCACCTACAGCTTGATGGGGCATTGACATAAAATGCGCTTCATCTGCGCATAACATTAATACCGCACACCTATATGAACCAATCGTGCCGCTTGGTTGATTTGCCGTACATATAACTCATTCGGAGGAGGACTGCCGGTTCGCTATGCTCGGAATGATATACAATGATCGGGAATGCCGGGAGCTTGGATTTTTATTGCGCAAGGAATTGGACGAGATGCTGCTCGATTTGAGCGATTATCGGATGAACGGCGACGTACGGGAAGCGATTGAGGCAAGGTATCAGGTGATCTTTAAAATGTATGCGCGAGTGGCCACGCCAAAAGAGTTGTCGAAGTACGCGCGAAACAAGAGCTATCATTGAAAAGCGTTTTTAAACTAACCCGCTTTAAGAGGCGGGTTTATTTTTCATGAAACCCGCATGAAATCCAAACATTGGTCTTGACTTGGGTCATGCGGCGTGGTAAATTAGTTCTCGCCGCTGCAAACAAGGCGAATAAAACAGCCTGGCGATTGCGGAAAACACCATGACCGGATGGCCGGGCGGCAAAAATTTCTCCTTGAT
>DASVDB010000009.1 GCA_036381315.1 Bacilli bacterium
TTTCACTGTCAGGTCAAATGAGCGCGCCCGTTTTACTAGATAAAGATGGGCGGACACTTGGACCAAGTATTTTAATTGCCGATGTAAGATCAAGTAAACAGACAGCGAGATTAAGGGAAACATATAGTACTATTTGCGAAAAAATGACTGGAAACCGGCCGATTGATGCTTTCACCGTTGCGAAACTGTTGTGGCTGAAAGAAAATCGACCTGATATGTTCAGGCAAGCAAAATGTTTCGTTTTTCCCAAAGACTATATTCGCTATCGCTTGACGGGAAGAATAGCTACCGAACCGACAGATGCAGGAAACAGTCTATTGTTTGATTATCAAACGCGCAAATGGAATGTAGAGATGATTCGGGAATTAGGCTTCGAAGAATGCTTATTTCCAAATATCATGCAAAGTACGGATATAGCTGGATATATTACTTCCACAGCGGCTCACGCAACAAATCTTAATGACGGTACGCCGGTTATTGCCGGAGCGGCGGATATGGCCTGCAGCAGTATCGGTACTGGAGCCATCTTGCAAGGAACTGTAGCAGTCACACTCAGCACATCAGCCCAAGTGGTAACAAGCCTGCAAGAAATCCGACCGGAAGGAATCGGGAAAGTAACATTTCATCCACAAGCGGGGAAACTGTCCTTGTACACAATGGGGTCAATCTTTACCGGCGGCTTGGGATTTGCCTGGAGTTACAAATTACTGCATGACCGGACGGAGATGAAAAAGTCGGAAATTCGTGCGCTTACTGAAAAAATGCGTGAGATAACGCCAGGAAGCGATGGTGTCATGTTTCTCCCCTTTTTGGTGGGAAGTGGTACACCTTTCTTTCACCCGGACGACACTGCGGCTTGGATCGGGTTGCGATATCGCACTGATCGGGCAACAATGATGCGCGCAGTGATGGAAGGTATTGCGTATAATATTTGCGACAGCATTCAAGTTTTCCAGAAAATGGGGCTATCCCTTGAGCATATTCGTCTTGGCGCCGGCGGCAGCAGAAATCCGGTATGGTGTCAAATTATCGCAGATGTTCTGGGATATGCAATCGATATCCTTGCTGTGCAGGATGCATCCACTCTTGGCGCTTGTTTGCTGGCGGGGTTGGGGCTTGGCGTCTATGACAATGTAGATCAGGCATCATCCCGAGTGGTGAAAATAAATACGCGTTTTAATTACAATGATAAAGCACATCAAATATACAAAGAACTATATCAGGTATATCGTAACTTGTATACGGTATTGCATGCCCATTCCTCACGAATGTAAAACAATTTTTTCACACCTCATGCGAGCCGGCAAAAAGTCAGTTCTGGCTGCTTTCAGAACGTCCGATTGAACTGATTTGCCGAGCTTCAGCAGTAACGAGCTGAAATGTCGGAGAAAATCAACAGCCTGAAAATGCAAATGAATAACCAAATAAACCTTGACGAACAGAAATCGTAACATCTGATAAAGAGCCGGATTTGTCTGACCGAGCCTCGGCATTTTTCTATGCCGGGGCTATTTTTAAAAGGCTATCGTCCACTGCCTCGCCTTTTTACGAAATGAAAAGTAACTATGCAGGTAAATTCAGAATTTCAGCCATATGGAGAAAATAACCTGCATTTTTGCACATCATTTGCAAACTGGCAGGAGTCTGCGAGTTCGAGTATTGCATCGAAGACCGTCTGGCCTGTTAAAGGAGATTGTTTTCGCTTGCTTGCTTTTGCTCTTTTCACAAGAACATATGTTTGGTAAAATGGAATGATCAAACATATGTTCGAGGTGGTTGGAATTGTTGAAACAAGCAGTCAAACCCTCTGCATCATGGTATAATACGGTTATCAGAGAACACGGCAAAACGTATCGCACCATGCGAAATCGGCTGCATCCGAAAAACGACTTTATTTTACAAAGGCTTTTCGGCGAGGAAGAGACCAAAGCAGCGTTGATTTCCCTGCTGAACGCGATCTTGCGCCTGACGGGGACAACAGGCTGGCCGACTTAAAAGTCATGCGGAACAAGCAATTGCTAAAGGAACAAATCAAGGATAAAACCGGGCGGTTGGATATACGGGCCGAAACCATGGACGGTGTGCAAATTGATATTGAAATGTGGATTTTGCCTTTTTGGATATTGAGCGGTTTCACAGCACGTTCCACCTGTATGAAGACCACGAGCGGGATTTCAAGCTGACAGATGTGATGGAGATTCATTTTATCGAGTACCCGAAGTTTCGCTCAATAAGCAAAGATATGAATGACCCGTTGCATCGTTGGCTAATGTTTTTGGAAGAAGATCTTCCCGAACAACAACTGAAGGAGTTGATGGAGATGGATCCGATCATCAGGAAAGCGGAGGAGCGGCTGGAATGGCTAAGCAGTGACGAAGAAACCCGGAGAATGTATGAATTCCGGGAGAATTCCCGCATTGAGCGCAACAGCTTGATGGCTAAGCAGCGACCGCGCTAACGGCCGCATTAGCCCCGCTGGCCCCCCACATTGTTTGCGCTAACAGTTGCCTTTGTCCGCGCTGACCGCGCTAACGGACGTATTTGCCGCTATTTTGCGAAAAAACGGCTTGTTGAAATTTTAACGGACGCAGGAGCCGTTATTGGTTTGAATTCTGCCCTCAAAGCCACGAAAATGAGCAAATAAGCGCAATGGCGAACGTTAGAATTTGAAAAGCGAAAAAAACCGCCTGTTAACGTCACTGGCGTCCGTTAGAGCTTTCGGGGAAGGCGAAGGTGGTCGTTAGAGCCTTTAAGCCGCGGACAACCCCAGAGCATCCGCAGCGGACGGCCATGATAGCCCCACTGCAGCATGTTGGCGGGAGAGGGCTCCAGCCCGGGCGGGCGGCAAAAAAAGTACCAATAAATGCTGCGATCAGTCAAATCAAAAATACTATACTAGTGGAGGTCCTCATTCATGGCAATTTTGATTACGGGCGGCGCCGGTTTTATCGGCAGCCATACTTGCGTGGAACTGTTAAACGCAAACGAGGAGATCATCGTAATCGATAACTTCTACAACAGCAAGCCCGAAGCCATCAGGCGGATAAAAGAAATAACGGGCAAAGACTTCAAGTTTTACCAGGTCGATTTGCTTGACAAGCAAGCGTTGGAAGCCGTTTTTGCGGAAAATAACATTCATGCGGTGATCCATTTCGCCGGTTTAAAAGCGGTCGGCGAGTCCACGACGATTCCGCTTCGCTACTACCACACGAATATTACCGGAACGCTGCATCTTTGCCAGGTTATGCAGAGCCACGAAGTACATAAGATTGTATTCAGCTCGTCGGCCACCGTATATGGGCTGCCGGAGAAGCTGCCGATCACGGAAGATGCGCCGCTGCAAGCGACGAATCCGTACGGCCGCACCAAATGGATGATCGAAGAAATCTTGCGGGATTTGGCCCGCTCGGACGACCGGTGGAGCATCGCGCTTTTGCGCTATTTCAATCCGATCGGCGCGCACGAAAGCGGCCGCATCGGCGAAGATCCGCGCGGCATCCCGAACAATCTGCTGCCGTATGTGGCGCAGGTCGCTGCAGGCAAGCTGGATAAACTGCGCGTGTTCGGCGCCGATTATCCGACCCCCGACGGCACAGGGGTGCGCGACTACATTCATGTTGTCGATCTGGCGTTGGGGCATGTCAAAGCGATTCGCAAAGTCATGAGCGGCACCGGCGTAGAAGCCTATAATCTTGGCACGGGAAAAGGTTACAGCGTACTGGAGATCGTTCGCGCTTTCGAACAGGCTTCGGACAAGCATATCCCTTACGTCATCACCGATCGCAGACCGGGCGATATCGCTGTCTGTTACGCCGATCCGTCCAAGGCGAAAAAAGAGCTGGGCTGGGTGGCGACCAAAGGCCTTGCCGAAATGTGCGCCGACGCGTGGCGTTGGCAAAAGCACAACCCGGAAGGATATCCGGATCGATGAGCGTCTTGATAACCGGAGGAAAAGGGCAGCTCGGCATGGACGCGGCGGAAGTGTTTGCCGCGACGCATGAGGTAATCGCATGCGGGCGTGACGAACTGGATATCACCGACAGGCAGGCGGTGGCCGCGTTATTTGCCGCTATCAAGCCGGAAATCGTCATTCACTGCGCCGCCTACACGGCTGTCGACAAGGCGGAGGAAGACGAAGACGGCGCATATCTGGTCAATGCGATCGGGACGCAAAACGTAGCCCTGGCTGCGCAAAAAGTCGGCGCCAAATTATGCTGCATCAGCACCGACTACGTTTTCGACGGAACGTCCGATCATCCTTATGCGGAGCAGGATTCGCCAAACCCGATCAATGTGTATGGCAAAACGAAACTGGCAGGCGAGCGGTTGGCCGCGGCTTCCTGCGCGAAACTTTTTACCGTGCGCACTTCGTGGGTGTACGGCAGACATGGCAATAACTTCGTCAAAACGATGCTGCGTTTGGCGGAAACGCAAAAACCGCTAAGCGTGGTGGATGACCAGATCGGCAGCCCCACCTATACGAAAGATCTGGCGGTATTTCTCGCCGCGTTGACGGCGACGGAGCGCTATGGCGTCTATCACGTGACGAACAGCGGCGCATGTTCGTGGTATGAATTCGCCTGCGCCATTTTTGCCGAAAGTGGCCTCAAGGTCGATGTGCGGCCGTGTAAAACGGCGGATTTTCCGCGCCCGGCCCGGCGGCCGCGTTTTTCCGTGCTCGCTCATCGGGAAATCAGGCGGCGCGGCTTTAACGATCTGCGCCATTGGCGCACGGCATTGCGGGAGTTTTTGCATGGATAATCAATTGAGCGGAAGCGGGTGCCTCCTCGTTACGGGCTGCGCCGGATTTATCGGCTTCCATTTGTGCAAACGGCTGTTAACGGCCGGCTACTCCGTAGTCGGGATCGACAGCCTTACCGATTATTATGATGTTTCGCTGAAAAAGGCGAGACTGCGCTTGCTTGCGCCGCATTCCCGGTTTCGCTTCGTGCATGCGGATTTGGCGGATCGCAAGGCGGCGGCCATTGCCTTTGCCGGCGAAACATATGATGCCGTCATCCACTTGGCGGCCCAGCCCGGTGTGCGGTACAGCATGGAACGGCCGCATGCCTATATCGACAGCAACATCGTCGCTTTTGCCCATGTGTTGGATGCGGTGAGGGAGCGGCAGGTGCGCCACTTTTTGTTTGCTTCCTCCAGTTCGGTATACGGGGCGGACAGCCCCGTGCCATTTTCCGTGCATCATCCCGCCGAACATCCGATCAGTCTGTATGCCGCGACGAAAAAATCCAACGAACTGTTTGCCTACGCTTACAGCCATTTGTTCGGCATTCCGACAACGGGCTTGCGCTTTTTTACGGTTTACGGTCCGTGGGGCAGGCCGGACATGGCGTATTTTATATTTGCGGAAAAGATCATGCGCGGCGAAGCGATCGATTTGTACAATTTCGGCGACATGCGGCGGGATTTTACGTATATCGACGACGCGGTGGAAGCGGTCATGCGGATTTTGGCTTTGCCGCCCGCGGCAGATGCGCCGCCTGAGGCGCCTGAACCGACTGCCCGCGAAATGCCGCAGGAGGCTTTTGCAACCGGGCCTGATGTTCATTATCGGCAACCTTCTCAGCCGCCTGTACGCTCGTCATTCCGTCCGCCTTTTCGCTTGGTCAATGTCGGCAAAGGCAAACCGGATACGCTGCTTTCCATGGTGGAAATTCTCGAACGGGTGCTCGGCAGACGGGCGGAGAAAAGGTTGTTGCCTTTGCAGCCGGGCGATCCGGTCGATACCTGGGCGGATACGAGCGGCTTGGCGGCTCTGACCGGATTCACGCCGCAAACATCCCTCGAAGCGGGCTTAGGCCAATTTGCCGAATGGTATCTTCACGAATATATAAATAAGCGATAGCCGCTGTATTGTATATATCAGATTGGCGAAGCACGCCCTAAAGTCATTTTTTGATGGCAGACGGGGCGTTTTATTTTTTATAGTTGAAAAAATATGAGGAGGCGCAAGGATATGATGAACCATGAGCTTTTTGAGGATGCTTACAACGATTGGCTCCGCTCGCATTTGCACAAACGATCGGGAGAGCGAAAAGGGCGGTTGGAACGCGGCCATCAGCATGCGGAGAAATTATTTTTACAAAATGTCTGGTGGCCGCTTTTTGGCCATTTTCATCATTTGCATCCGGAGTATGAGATATTGGATTGGCGCGGGCGGCCTTACTTTTTGGACTTTGCCTGGCTGCCGGGGCATGTTAAGATTGCGTTCGAAATAAAAGGATTCGGTCCGCACGTACGGGATATGGACCGCAAGCATTACTGTTACGAGTTGAATCGCGAAACGTTTTTGCAAAGCCTGGGCTTTCGGGTAGTGGCAATTCCGTACGACGATGTGGCGGAACGTCCCGATCTTCTTGTCAGTCTGTTGCGCGCGTTGCTCGGCCAATTTGCCGCCGTTTCGAAAAATTTCGATCGGTTTACCCGAATTGAGCGCGATGTCTTATTGTTGGCCATGGGGATGAACAAGCCGGTTCGCCCGATCGAAATCGCGGCTGCGCTGCATATCAATCGCCGCACAGCTGTGAGCGCCTTGCAGTCGTTATGCCGTAAAGGCAGGTTGCAAGCTATATACGGCGGGCGAGCCACCAAAGTTTGCCGCTATGAACCGGTGCGTCAAGGTTTGCACAATACGGAATGGCAGTGGTAGAAGGACGCGGAAATTTAAAATGTAGCGCAAAACTGCACCTTAATTTTTATAAAACACCCATATTTTCAAATGAAGCGCAAAACTGCACGATAAATTTTCCAAAACGCGGTTTTTGAAAATTATAGTGTAAATTTGCACTACGTTGCACATTTTGGACACATTTTTAAAAAACGAAGTGCAGATTTGCGCGTTAATGAAGCCAACACACCATAAGCACATTTCGCCAGGCGGATTTTTTCTGAACAGAAGTTGCCATTGTCGCATTCGAACGGTAGTGAGCACGATTCCCATTTGCTTGTCTGTTGGGACAACTCCTGACGGTTAGGGAAACCCGCTCGCGGACTTTTCACCCTCCAAACATGTCCCGGCTCGTCAAACCCGTCCGCATAATTGGCCAACTCCCCTCATAGGTATGGTATCAGAGGTTGTTCGCGAAGCCTGCGCGCGGCTCCCGAACAGTTGCCAAGGAGAGTATCAGTTGCAAAAGGGGATGATGGAATGCGTCGGGTCAGCAAATGGGTCGCTGTCTTGTTGTGCGTGTCCCTGGCTCTTGCGGGGTGCGGCAAAAAAGACGCCGGGACGGTCGTCAAGGAACTGGACCGAAACGTAAGCAAGATGACGAGCTACAAAGGCGCCGGAAAAATGATCCTGCATACGGGCCAGCAGCCGCTTACCTACCAATTGGAAGTGTGGTACCGGGAACCGCATTTTTACCGGATCGCGCTTACGAATGAGGCTCAGGATATTACCCAGATCGTGCTGCGCAACGAAGAAGGGGTGTTTGTGTTGACGCCCCATCTGAATAAAAGCTTTCGGTTTCAAAGCGATTGGCCGGAAAAGCAAGGCCAGGTCTATTTATACCAGACGCTCGCCAAAAGCATCGTTGACGACCAGGAGCGGAAATTCGCCACGGACGGCGGGGCATACGTGTTTGATGTAAAAGCCAACTATATGAACAGCTCGTTCGCGCGACAAAAAATCTGGCTGAACAAGAAAAACTTTGCGCCCAAACGCGTGGAAGTAAACGACGATGAAGGCAAAATGCTTGTCGAAGTCGTCTTCAGTTCATTCACCTTCGGCGCCAAATTCGAGCAGGACGATTTCGATATGGACCGCAACATGACGGCGTGGAATCTGCAGTATCTGCCCACCTTTTCATCCGATGGGGAAAAGGCCGACAGCTTGGCCGGGGATAAAACGCAAGGCTTTGGCCTGTTCGAGCCTGTCTACATGCCGGAGGGCGTAAAACTCAAAGATATGAAAGACATTAAACTGGGCGACCAGCCAGCCGTTTTGCTCAGATACGAGGGAGACTATAACTATACGATTATGGAAGCGCGCCCGGAGGAACAGACGGTGACGGCAATGACCGGAGATGTCGTTGATTTGGGATATACGATCGGAATACTGATGGGCGAGGACGAACTGAAAACGTTGGCCTGGATGCACGACGGCGTGGAATTCAGACTTTCCTCGGGAGATTTGCCGGTCGCGGAGATGATCAAAGTCGCCCAATCCGTCGCCAACCAAATTGGCAAATAATACACTGCCAAAGAAACGAATCGGCGCCGGGAAGTTCATTGACAGCGGCCGTATGAGCCAGTAACATTAATCTGATGGCAACAAACGTGGCATTACGGCGAAGAAGGTGAACTTTTAGTGGATTCGTTTTTTCGGCCGACTTGGGTGGAAATCTCGCTGGACGCCCTTCGTGCCAATATCTCGGCGTTTCGCCGGATACTTCCCGCTGAGATGAAAATGATGGCCGTGGTCAAAGCCGACGCTTATGGGCACGGCTTGACGGAAATCGCGGCGGAAGCGGCAGACGCCGGAATGGATTATATCGGGGTGGCATTTTTCGATGAAGCGCTGAAACTGCGCCGATCCGGCTTCACCGTGCCGCTTTTGGTGCTCGGTTACACGCCGCCGGAGGCCGTCGCCCTCGCGCTTCAACATGATATTACCATTACGATTTACAGCGACGATTTGCTTCCCGCGTTGCGGGAAGTCGGCAAAACGGCGGCGGCCGCGGGAAAATCGGTAAAAGTCCATATCAAGCTGGATACGGGGATGGGCAGAATCGGGCAGTTTGAGCAGTCGGCGGCCATTGCCTATATTGCCCAAACGCTGGCGCTGCCCGGCGTTAAGGTGGAAGGCCTGTTTACCCATTACGCCTGCGCCGACGAACGGGACAAAACCTACACGTACGAACAGCATCGCAAATTCGCCGGGATTGTCGATCATTTTGCCGCGCAAGGCGTGCGTTTCCCCTTGCTGCATGCCGGAAACAGCGCGACGGGCATCGAATTGCCCGCATTATCCTGGAACATGCTGCGTCTTGGCATCAGCATGTACGGCTTTTATCCTTCCGTTACGGTCGATCATAACAAAATTCACCTGGAACCGGTCATGAGTTTTAAAACAAAACCCGTGATGATCAAAACGCTTCCTCCGGGATCGGGCGTCAGTTACGGCGCTACTTATGTCACCAAAACATCCGAGAAAATCGCGACTCTGCCGGTCGGTTACGGCGACGGGTACACGAGGCTGTTGACCGGGCGGGCGGAAGTGCTGATTCGCGGGCGGCGCGCGCCCCTCGTCGGGCGCATATGCATGGATCAGTGCATGGTCGATATTTCCCATCTGGGGGACGTATCGTTGCAGGACGAGGTCGTATTGTTCGGCAAACAGGGAGACAACGTCATCAGCGCGGATGAACTGGCGCAAAAATTGGGCACGATCAACTATGAAATCCTGTGCATGGTGTCGGCGCGAGTGCCTAGAGTATATGTAAGAAACGGCCAGGTCGTGAAAACCGTCAACCACTTGTTGGAATAAAATGGCCCTGGCTACATTTGGCAGAAAAAAGATCGGCAATTGAAACAGGAATTTTTGCGGCTTTGGCGAATGTATAAGTTTAGACTTTGCATATATTTGTTTTTGTATAAAAATGTTCCTCAATCGTCATAATGGTATTATCGGACTGGAAACGCAGTGGAGGTGCTTTTTTGGTGACCAACGTGCAGAATACGAAGAGGATCATGATCAGTTTGCCGGACTACTTGTTGCAGGAGGTAGATGGTGTGGTCGAAAGCGAGAACTCCAATCGCAGCGAGTTGATCCGCAAAGCGATGAAGCTGTACCTGCTCGAACGAAAAAAACGGCACCTTCGGGAAACGATGCAGCGCGGCTATATGGAAATGGCCAAAATAAACCTTCATATTTCCGTAGAGTCATTTCAAGCGGAGGAAGACGCGGATGGTACCCTTGACCGCCTAGTAAGCGGGGTGTAAAATTTGATCGTTAAGCGCGGTGATGTTTTTTTTGCCGATTTATCGCCGGTGGTCGGATCGGAACAAGGCGGTGTCCGCCCGGTGCTTGTTATCCAGAACGATATTGGAAACCGGTTTAGCCCGACGGTAATCATAGCGGCCATTACGGCCCAGATACAAAAAGCAAAATTGCCCACGCACGTGGAAATCATTGCGGAAGAGCATGGATTCGACCGCGATTCCGTCATTTTGCTTGAGCAAATCCGCACCATTGACAAACAAAGGCTGACTGATAAAATTACCCATTTGGATGAAGAAATGATGGCGAAGGTCGATGAGGGCCTGCAAATCAGTTTGGGATTGATAGATTTTTAAACATTTCGCCAAGCGAGGGAGGATACTCTCTCGCTTTTCAAGTGCGCATGGGGGAAAAGATGGAGAACCGAATTGCCCGGGAGCTTGGCTTGCCGGTTGGAAAAGTGAAGGCGGCGATCGCTTTGCTGGATGACGGGAATACGATCCCGTTCATTGCGCGATACCGCAAAGAAATGACCGGGGAACTGGATGAAGAGGAGCTGCGCGGCATTGATGAGCGGCTGCGCTATTTGCGCGGGCTAGAGGAGCGCAAAGCGGAAGTTATCCGGCTGATCACGGAACAGGGAAAGCTTACCGCAAAACTGCAGGAAGCGATCATGGCAGCCGAAAAGCTGCAGGAAGTGGAAGACCTTTATCGCCCATACCGGCAAAAACGCAAAACCCGCGCCGGCGTGGCCAAGGAAAAAGGCCTGGAGCCTTTGGCCGACTGGCTGCTCGCAGAGCCTGCGGCCGGTTCGCCGGAGGACGAGGCAAACAGCTATGTAAACCCGGAAAAAGAAGTACATACGGCGGAGGATGCGCTGCAGGGCGCCCTGGACATCATCGCGGAAAAAATCGCCGACGACGCCCACATCCGCGCCTGGGTGCGCATACATACGCGGGAAAATGGCCTTGTGGCCGTATCCGCCAAAGACAAGGACAAGCCTTCCGTCTATGAAATGTATTACGAGTACCGCGAGCCGGTGAAAAAGTTGCCGCCGCATCGCGTGTTGGCGATCAACCGCGGGGAAAAAGAACAGTTTTTAAAAGTCGGCATAGAAGTGGACGCCGACATGATGAACCGCCATATTGCGGGAAAAGTCATCACGAAAAAATCCGTTGCCGAAAAATGGCTGGCATCCGCCGCGGAAGACGCCTACAAGCGGCTTATTCAGCCTGCGATTGAGCGGGAGATCCGCAATGAATTGACGGAAAAAGCCGAGGAGCAGGCCATCCGCATTTTCGCGGAAAACCTTCGCAATCTGCTGCTGCAGCCGCCGGTAAAAGGCAAAACGGTATTGGGCGTCGACCCGGCATACCGCACCGGCTGCAAACTGGCAGTTGTCGACGAGACGGGGAAAATGCTCGAAGTTGCCGTCATCTATCCCACTCCGCCCCATCTGAAGATCGCGGAAGCGAAAGCGGTGTGCCGGTCGCTGATCGAACGCCATGGCGTCGAACTGATCGCGATCGGCAACGGGACCGCCTCCCGTGAAACGGAGCAGTTTGTCGCTGAAGTGATCGCGGAAAATAAGGAGCGGCGGTTGCAGTACATGATTGTGAGCGAAGCGGGAGCGAGCGTATATTCCGCATCCCCGCTGGCCAAAGAGGAATTTCCCGAGTTGGATGTGGCTGAGCGCAGCGCCATTTCGATTGCCAGGCGGCTGCAGGATCCGTTGGCCGAATTGGTCAAAATCGATCCGAAGTCGATCGGCGTCGGGCAATACCAGCATGACGTCGCGCCGAAACGTCTGGAAGAAAGCTTGGCCGCCGTCGTCGAGTCTGCGGTAAACCATGTCGGCGTCGATCTGAACACCGCCTCGGCGTCGCTTTTGTCCTATGTTTCCGGAATCAGCGGCACGATCGCCAAAAATATCGTCAAATATCGCGAGGAATGCGGCAAATTCACCGATCGCGAACAGTTGAAAAAAGTTCCGCGGCTTGGCGCCAAAGCGTTTGAACAGTGCGCCGGGTTTTGCCGCATCAGCGGCGGCGCCAACATTTTGGACAATACGGCGATACATCCGGAATCGTACGGCATTGTGGAGCGGCTGTTTCAGCGGCTCGGCATCGGGGCGGAACATTTGGGCACGCCGCATTTGCGGGCGAAGCTGAACGGCCATGATCCGGGCCGGCTTGCGGCGGAGTTGCAAGTCGGAGAGCCCACGCTGCGGGATATCTTCGACAGCCTGTTGCGCCCCGGCAGAGATCCGCGGGAAGACTTGCCGCCGCCCATTTTCCGGACGGATGTGCTCAGTATGGAGGATTTGCGGCCCGGCATGCGGTTGACCGGAACCGTGCGCAATGTCGTCGACTTTGGGGCATTTGTCGATATTGGCGTGAAGCAGGACGGTCTCGTGCACATTTCGCGCATGAGCGACAAGTATGTCAAACACCCGACAGAGGTTGTGGCTGTGGGTGACGTCGTGACGGTATGGGTGCTGGGCGTGGATGTACAAAAAGGGCGGGTCAGTCTGACGATGCTTAAACCGCCCGCTTCCGTGCAAGAATGATGATGAGGCATTCATTTTGATCGGTAAAAAAACCAGCATTCGTTCAGCAGGCGAATCTGCCTGCGGTCTTTATTGCGAAATGCGCGGGCCAGCTGCTGGCACAACCAGACGGGCATGCGCTTCACTCCTTCCCTAAGCGGTTACCGGACAAGGGTTTAGGCGTTTCCGTATAACCAACTTATGCGCGGCAGGAGTTTGTGTGCATGTTCAACCCGACATTTCATCCTCGTACCACTGCTCAAGCTGGGCTTGCAGCGCGCGTATTTCCGTCAAGAGCGAGATAAGGGGATAGTGCCGTTCATCGATCGCCGCCCATGTTTTTTCCATCTGGTTGATATAGTCGATAGATTTGAGAATGGATAATTCCGGATCGACAATCTCCACATGCTCGCATTCAGCCAGAACAATAGGCAGACTGGGAACGGCGGCGGCTGTCAGTTTGCCGATTTCTTTATGCAGACGCTGATGCAATGCGGTCAGTTGATAGGCATGGGAAGCGGGAATCTCCACAAACAGCGTCCGTCCCTGATCATTTAAAATGCAATAGCGCATGTCGGGCATCGAATTTGGCGGCCTCCTTTATCATCTATACACGATAGTGTACATGACGAGGCCGTCCGGTTTCAAGCGGCGGTTTTCGAGCAGCGACATTCAGCATTCCTTCCGGCGTTTTTTCCGGCGACATTCTTCTTTCCGAAAGTACAAGGGGTGTTGAAACATGACTAATGAACAATTGCTGCTCAAGGATGCATGCGACTTCATCAAGAAAGCGCGGTGTTGAACCATGACTAATGAACAATTGCAGGCATGGGTGGAGGAGCTTTCCTTGCGGTGGTTTGCGCGGCCTTTCTTGCATCGGGCAACGTTCAACAAACGGCTCAAAACAACCGGCGGCCGGTATTTTCCCCGCACGCACAACATCGATATCAGTTTGCGGCAATGGGAAATATATGGCGCGGATGAGGTTGAAAAAATCATCAAACATGAGCTATGCCATTATCATTTGCATCTTTTGCAAAAAGGATACCGCCATCGCGACGCCGACTTCCGCCAATTGTTGCGTCAAGTGGGCGGTTCGCGGCACTGCAGGCCGCTGCCGGACATGAAACGCCGTCAGGAGCCGATCCGCTACCGGCTGGAATGCACGAATGACAGCTGTCGCATGGTTTATTACCGCAAACGGAAAGTGGATGTGCGCAAATACGCGTGCGGACGCTGCCGGGGCAAGCTGCGGTTGGTCGTTCAATAAAATGTATGTGAAAATTCACAAATAATTTTTGCAGAACGCGGATTTTTGGCAAATATATATGAATTTTCACATATATTTGGCGGGGGTTTGCAAATTTTCCGCAAATATATGTGAAAAAACACATACATTTAGCGCAAACGCCGATTTTTTAAAAAATGTATGTGAAAAAACATATATATTGGTCGCGGATCCAATTTGCTGGCCTTTTGGGACAGCCCCCGATGACACTTTTTTTGTAACATTTTAACTGCGTGATGCGTGATCGTACTCCTTGACTTGCGAATGGTTTCATGGTACATTATTTCTTGTCTTTCCTCGATAGCTCAGTTGGTAGAGCACTCGGCTGTTAACCGAGTTGTCACAGGTTCGAGTCCTGTTCGGGGAGCCATATGGAATATGAACCCCACAAAAGGACGGGGATCATCCCAATCTTTTGTGGGTATTTTGTGGAGAGGTACCCAAGAGGCCGAAGGGGGCGCTTTGCTAAAGCGTTAGGGTGTAACAGCCGCGAGGGTTCGAATCCCTCTCTCTCCGCCATACATAGGAAAGCTGCCGCGCGCGGCTTTTTTGTTTGGTCCGGTTACAGACACAGTAGGGTCTCCCATCGTTTTAAAATTAATGTAGGCAGATAAAAATTCCACTTGTCATCCGGTACCGGAATCCGTTATAATAACATTTGTGTCTTGAAGATCGCGGCCCGTTGGTCAAGTGGTTAAGACACCTCCCTTTCACGGAGGTAACAGGGGTTCGACTCCCCTACGGGTCAGTTTGAGCCATTAGCTCAGTCGGTAGAGCACCTGACTTTTAATCAGGGTGTCGGAGGTTCGAATCCTCCATGGCTCACCATTTTTTAAGTTCGCGGTCGTGGCGGAATGGCAGACGCACCAGCTTGAGGGGCTGGCGGTAGCAATACCGTGGAGGTTCGAGTCCTCTCGACCGCATCAATCGAAATAGCTGAAAATCCCTTGATGTACAGGGGATTTTTTTGTTTTTAAAGCCGGGAATCGAAATGCGGCGTTTTCACCATCATTTGTCGAAAAAGTGTATAATAAAAATGATTACAAAAATTACATAAGGGTTGATACTTGAATGCTTGCACCGATCTTATCCAGCAAAATATCGGTTCCACCTGTTGAGCCTCGATTGCTGTATCGACAGCGTCTCGCCGGGCATCTTGAAAACGCTCTCATAAATAAAATCTCGCTCATTACCGCACCGGCCGGTTACGGCAAAACTACACTTGTCAGCAGTTGGGTTGCCAAAATAGCTGTCTCGGTAGCTTGGGTTTCATTGGAACCTGATGACAATGCGCTTGCAAGGTTTTGGTATTATATTGCCGCATCTCTGGAAAGAATTTAGCCGGGGATTTCCGCCCAGGCGCAAAAAATATTTAATTCGTTTCACGGAGCTTCAGCGGAACAGGCGGTTTCTTTATTTCTCAACACCATAGAACCGCTTTCGGACCACGTTATCCTCGTATTGGACGATTATCATGTCATTGATCATCCTTCTCTTCATGAAAGTTTATCCTTTTTCCTCGAACACTTGCCCCATCGGATGCATCTTCTGATTCTTAGCCGCAATATCCCCGCATTCCCGCTTTCCCGTTATCGAATAAAAGGGGAACTGTTTGAAATGGACATGGAGAATTTGCGGTTTAATCGTGACGAGATTATCCAATTATTCGAACAGAAAAATTGCGTTAAGGTAAGTCGCAACGCAGCGGATATGATCGAGCAAAAAACAGAAGGATGGGCGGCGGCGTTGCAGGTCATCACTTTGTCCATGCCAAAGCATGAAAATCTGGATCAACTGATTCAAACATTTTCCGGCAAGCACAGGTTTCTGCTTGATTATTTTATTGAGGAAGTGTTTCAGAAACAATCTGATGAGGTACAAGCTTTTTTGATGCAAACGTCCATTTTGGAAAACATAAACCGTTCACTATGCCATTCTATGCTGCCAAACTCCGACCCGGCGAAAATCATCGCTTATTTGGAAAAGGTAAATCTGTTTATTATGCGTTTGGATGAAGAACGCGTCTGGTACCGGTATCATCCTTTGTTTGCGGAAGCGCTCCAAAATAGATTGCAGGAACATCAGATCTTTGCGAAAAACGTAAAAATCCTGCATCGCCGGGCATCTATATGGTTTAACGAGCATGGTTACGGCGAGCAAGCGGTTCGCCACGCTTTGGCTATCAACGACTATGTCCTTGCCTGCGAAGTGATTTCTAGCCATCTGGATATGTTCATTACACAAGGGCAGGAAATGATGGTGTTACAGTGGTTGGATGAGATGCCGCACGGATTTGTGCTGCGGGATGCGGATTTGCGTTCGTTTTACCATATTATGCTGTATGTGGCGGGGCGCCCTGTCGATCAGATTTTAATCGAATCGGAACAGATCCTGGCGGATGAAAGCGGACGCATGTCGGCTCGGGAACGCCGGAAGATGGAGTTTCAGATCATTGGCATGAAGGCGACGGCGGCGTTGATGCGATATCGGTTGGACGAGTTTCAAACCCATATGATTTCGCTTTCTTCTTATACGGATATAAAAAGGTCAAGAACGAGCTTTGTCAGTCAGAATGAAGCGGTTTTGCATCGCGGCGTTACGGCATATGGGGGCCGGTTAACGAAGGCGCTTCAGGTAAATTTGACAACAAACGCCGATCCGCGAACGGTCCGCCATGATCTGGAGCATTTTGAAGGACGCAATAAACTGTCGCTTGCGGATATATACTATGAAATGAATTTGCTGGCGAAGGCGTCCGAAGAAATTTCGCAGTTGGAACAAATACTTGATACTTCGATGAATGAGGGCATCGTGGCGCCCGGGCTTATTTTATCGGCAAAAATCAAATGGGCGGAAGGCCGCGCGAATGAAGCGTTTCAACTGCTTCGTTACAGAAAAAACGCGTTGAAAGAAAGAGGGATGCACCGCGGCGAGATGCTGCTTGGGGCATTTCAAGTGAAACTGGAGATGATGGTTGGCAATATGGAACCTGCAGTACATTGGGTGGAAGCCCGTCATTTGCATATTGAAAATCAGCCCAATGTGTTGCGGGAGTTCGAGTATTTGATTTTTGCGCGTTTTTTTCTCATTCAAAACAAGGTGGAGGAGGCTCAATCGTTACTCCTTCGCATGCTGGAAGCCGCGGAGAAGGCGGATCGGTATGGAAGCCGCATAGAAATATTGCTGCTGATTTCCTTGTGTTGCTATAAGGAAAGGAATTCCGCGCAGATGTTGAAAACGCTGGACCAGGCGCTTAGTCTCGCTTCGGCGGAAGGTTACCAGCGGATCTTTTTGGACGAAGGCAAAGAACTGGCCCATTTGTTGGAAGTGTGGCTTGATCATCGCAGGCAAAGAGTTCATTATTCCGATAAAAGAAATAAAATTTTTTCATATGCCAAAAGTGTGTTGAAACAATTTCATTGTGAGCCAACGAATCATTTTTTTCCCTGTATAAAAGATCATCCAAAAGTATCGCTGAGTGATCGGGAATTGGAAGTTTTAAAATACCTGGATAAAGGTTATTCCAATGAAGAAATCGCGAGCGAGTTGTTTTTGTCCATAGGAACAGTCAAACGGTACATACACGATATGTTTGTCAAACTCGAAGTGAAAAATCGCGTACAGGCAACCATCCGGGCACGGGAACTCAACATATTATGATCGTTTTAGTTTCCATGCGCCGGGCTTTAGCCCACCGCCTTTTGGCGGTCAGCTTCGGCACCTGCACTTGGTTAACGTCAAGCCTCCCTGCACAGCGCCAACGTTAAGCCACCTTGCACAACTCTCCCCGCCCAATGTTAAGACGGGAGATCACCACCCCGTGCATTCGCGCATCGCAAAACGGGCGGAACGCCTCCCCGCCCAACGCCAACGTTAAGCCACCTTGCACAACTCTCCCCGCCCAACGCTAACGGACGTAGCAGACGCTATTTGCCGAAAAAAGGCCGTGCAAAAAATTTGACGGTCGCCACAGCGGCTATTTGCCGTTTTTTTACCCGTATACCGCACAAAGTGCTAATATAAGCGCGCATACGACCGTTAAATTTATAAACCGGGCGTAAAACCCAAAATAGCCTCTGTCACGTCCGTTAGATCTGAAAGCCCCTTATTCGACTTTAGTCGACTGGTGTTCAATTAATCAGTTGCGAGTTTTGCAGTAATCGTTGCACCATGACCGCCACTTCGGCCCTCGTAACATTCGCTTTAGGGTCAAGCGCCGTATTGCTTCTACCGTAAGCGATGCCCGCTTGCAGGCAAGATGTGACGCTGCTCGTCGCCCAGCCCGAAACTTGGTCTGCGTCGTTATACATACGAAGCAGTTGATCATGCGATTTCCCATGAAGTTTCGCCGTCAGCTTCGTGACTTCCATAGCTTTTGCGAGGATGACCATCGCCTGTTCTCGGGAAACCCTGTCCATTGGACGGAACGTTCCGTCTTCATAGCCGCTGATCAGATGATAAGCATAGGCCGTATGCACAACCCCGGCATACGGATTCGTCTTTTTCACATCAGAGAAAGGCGTTTCCCCGTCAACTATCCTTATTCCTAACGCCCGCAGGATGATTGCGGCGAATTCGGCGCGCGTCACGTCCCTATCTGGTTCATAGGCATTGCCGCCTACTCCATATACGATTTTCCTAGCCCCCATGTCATTGATGGCGTTCTTGGCCCAATGGGAAGCGACATCTTGAAACTCCAGCGGATTCCATATCAAGGCATACGTGCTGTTTGTCAAACTGTGTATAACGGCTGTATATTGTCCGTTCACGATCGAAA
The DNA here is from genome assembly GCA_036381315.1 of Bacilli bacterium. Lineage (NCBI taxonomy): Bacteria > Bacillati > Bacillota > Bacilli > Bacilli bacterium. The sequence continues at coordinate 18,575 of DASVDB010000009.1, forward strand.
CATTTGTAGGTACATGCCTTACCGTTCCGTCCGGTTCAACCACAACTGCTGTCGTAATTTTACCCGGATCAACACCGTCCGGAATCGCAATGGTTCTTTCGACGTAGGCGTTGAAATGGGATATGTCGACATTTGCCCCGTTATAAATGCCCTTCACCGAAAAGTTTTCCGGAGGCGCCATAATCGTAATTTTCCCATTGTTCGCTGTATTTTCAATAAATTGCAATTGATCCGCAGCGGGAGAGGAAATTTCGATCTGAACTTCAATGTCTTGCAACGCGATATCGGAGCCCAGTTGTTTCGCCACCGCATCAATATTAATCTGTCCAGCGGGGATCGTGTAGGAAGCATTTTCGGTGATCACTTTAACTACCGCTTCTTTTTGTTCCATATTTTTGACCATTTGGCCGTTGAGTGTGCCTTTCACCACATCAGAGTCGGTCAACACGGGGATCCCGATGACTGCGCCTTGGCCGGCTATCGCCAGACGTTGATCCAGTCTCTCCGGGTCCACAGTGATCGTAGTCACTTGCTGATGATTAACCGTCTCTGTTGTAGCGGTTCCCGCAGAAACTGCTTTTCCGTTCACAAGCACGTCAACATGGGCGTCTTTTGTTTCGCCTTTTGTTTGTTGATCGTTCGTTCCGCTGTCCGGGGATTCAGGCCCGGTTTGCTCGCCACCGTCGGTATCGTCGTGATCGGACGGCGCGCTTGGGACGACTTCATGGGAAGCGCCCGAGGCCAAACTTTCGCCTGCGCTGTTTATCGCCTTCACGGTGAAAATATACCGGGTGCCGTTCGTCAAACCTGTGACCGTAATCGGGCTGGAAACTCCCGTCGCAACCATATTGCCATACTGGTCCCAAACTTCATAGCCTGTAATCGGACTTCCGCCATCATCTTCAGGAATGTTGAAGCTGACCGTCGCCTGCCCATTGCCCGCCACCGCCATAATCGCGGAAGGCGCTGCCGGAACAGTCATCGGCGTCGCACTAACCACATTGGACGCGGGGCTATCCCCGCCAGGGTTGGTCGCTTTCACGAAGAAGTAATATGTCGTCCCGTTAACCAAGCCGGCAATATCCTGTTGATAGACTGCCCCTGTAACAGTGGCGACAACAGAACCATAGGTTGACTCTGTGACGCTTTGGTAAATTTTATATCCTGCGGCGCCTGTTACCGGGGACCAGTTCAGACTGACTTGCCCGTTGCCTGCCACAGGCGGGTGCAACATCGGCACGCCCGGTATTGACACTTGCGGAATCGCGCTTACCTGGTTGGATTTGGCGCTTTCTCCCCCTGCATTGATAGCTGTTACTGCGAAAAAGTATTCCGTTCCATTCGTTAAACCGTTCACTTGATATACAGTATCCGTAACCGTAGCGACGAGGGTGCCGTATACCCCTTGTGTAACACTCTGATAAATCCGATAGCCCGACGCGAGTGGAACGCTTGTCCAGGAAAGCGATACGCTTAAGTCGCCGGATGTGATGGAGTTAATCTCGGGGGCGAAAGGCGCATCCAGCGTCCACGCCGCATACAGCGTGATGTCGGATGCGGGAATGCGATCTGTGGCAAAATTCCACGGAATCGTTCCCGCCGCATCCTTAAACCAGCCGGCGAACGTATAACCCGCGCGTGTCGGCGCGGCCGGTTCGGCAATCGTCGTACTAAAATCAGCCGTCATGGACGGTACGGCGCTGCCGCCTTGCGTCTCGAAAGTGACGGTGTAGCTGTTGATTGCCCATTTGGCGTAAAGCGTTATATCGCTTGTTATCGGCGTATCAAAATCAAACGGTAGCGTGAGTTCGCTGTCGGTATACCAGCCGGCGAACGTGTAACCCGCGCGTGTCGGCGCGGCTGGGGCGGAGGCGTTCGTACCTTTGATTACCGTTTGGCTGGTAACCGCCGATCCCCCATTGCTGTTGAAAGTTACACTTGCGTTGTTGGTTACGTCAATCGTAACGTCGCCAGTTGAAGTCAATGACTCCGCCGGAGAATGCAACAAGTTGTAATAATTGACCTCGGCGTTGATTTTCATAGTTCCGTCGTTCAAGTCGTCGGATACGACTTTGACCTTAAAACGCACCGTTGTTCCATCCGCCAGGATACTGTCATTCGACAGACTGCCGCCTGCTATTGCATTGGCGCCGCCGCCAAGCCTAACTACCACTGTGCCGTTCCCCGTACTATCGTAATCCGCCTGATCATCTCCGGCAGTATCCGACTTTGGCCCAACATTTGGCCCATCCAAAATTTCCATCGAGCCGGGGATAAACGTCGTTCCGGCGGGAATCGGCACCGACAACTTCGTTTGATCGGAAATGTCCCCGCCTTGATTCTTCACATTCACATCAATGGTCAAATCACTTCCGGTATTGATGGTGTTGTGATCCGTTGTAACCGAGACAATATCACAAGGGGCTGTGCCGAAGAAAATATCATCCAGATGGTTTCCAGAGCCATTAGGAGGATTTCCATCTTTAACCGAGACAGCGACGAAGACAAATCGGGTTAATGTCTGACCTGGCGGAACCGTGTATGAACCCTTATGAATAGCCCAATCATCCGGTCCGTCCGATATGGTCGTAGGTGTCAATCCTGTTATGGTCACTTCATCCGGATCGACGGTCGGCGGGAAGTAATTCGTATCCAGTTGTGTCGGCGAGCCGATCCACAGATTCATCACATCGTTACCTGGACCGTCGCCTCTTCTGCCACGATGCGCCAATCTCCAGTAGATCGTTTCCCCGGGTGTGGTAACAACATCCTGATACAAGGCTGAGTTTCCAAACCCGCTCATCTCGATATATTGATCGCCTTCAGCGGCGGGATTGTGATCCGGATTAATATCCGCTTTCCAGTATTCAAATCCTGGCCCGATATCACCCCCGCCGAAATCAGTATTTGTATCCGTGGTCATCCACCCGCCTGCATCCGTCGCGTGAACAAAAAATACACCATTCGAAGTGAATGGGGTAACCGGAAACTCAAACCCCGGATTCAAAAGTTGCACCATCGGCGGACATGCAGCAGGGCTTGATGCGGCTAGCGCCTTTTTTATCGGAGGAAATGGTCCAATCGGGGGAAACAGCAAGAAAATGATCTGCAAGGCAAGCAGAACCATGATCGCACACACCATTTTGCTTATTTTGCCAATACGCATAAAGCCGCCACTCCCATGTGTAAAAAAGTCGAAAAAAATAGAATCGGAACGCAGGCGTATCCAAACTCCAAATAATTCTCATTATAAGACCTT
>DASVDB010000010.1 GCA_036381315.1 Bacilli bacterium
GCGAATACCTCCTCCACTTTGGCGACCGCGTCTTTGGTCATGATCAATCTGTCGTGCCCAATGACGTCCAGCACATTAATACCTTCAGCGGTAACGAATTTTACTCCCGGAACATTGCGGATCGACAATGCGACGTTATCGTCATATTCCGCTCCGACGACCAGCGCCTTGCGTTCAACGTTCAGATTTTTCAGAACGGCTACGAATTCCTTCGTTTTCGGCTTGGCAAACGATAATTGGTCAAGCACGATCATTTCATTATCCTTCACTTTGGCGGACAACACGGACTTCAGCGCAAGTCTGCGCACTTTTTTCGGCAACTTGTAGGAATAACTTCTTGGCGTCGGGCCGAATACGATGCCGCCGCCTTTCCATTGCGGGGCACGGATGCTGCCTTGCCGGGCGCGTCCGGTGCCTTTTTGCCTCCACGGTTTTTTGCCGCCGCCGCTTACTTCCGAGCGTCCTTTCACTTTGTGCGTGCCCATGCGCAATGATGCTTGTTGCATCACAACAGCGTCATGCACAACATGCTCGTTCGGTTCAATTCCGAATACGGCGTCGGACAATTCGATATCGCCGATTTGTTCGCCGCTTGTATTAAATAAAGCCACTTTAGGCATTACTCTTCCTCCTTTCCAACGAATCAAACCTTTTTATTCGTTAATTTAATTTTGACATAGCTATTATTTGCGCCGGGAACGGAACCTTTTACCAACAATACGTTTTTCTCGGCGTCTACGCGCACCAATTCCAGATTGCGAATGGTTACCGTTTCGCTTCCCATATGGCCGGCCAGCTTTTTGCCTTTCGGAATCCGGTTCGCCGTGCGAATCACTGCGAATGATCCCGGGCCGCGGTGGTATTTCGAACCGTGCGACATCGGGCCGCGCGAATGGCCGTGGCGTTTGATCGCGCCTTGAAATCCTTTGCCTTTCGAGATACCCGTAATGTCGACAAATTCGCCTTCCGCAAATAAGTCCGCTTTAATTTCCTGACCAACCTCGTAATCCGCCAAGTTGACGCCGCGGATTTCCCGAATGTAGCGCTTAGGGGTCGTGTTCGCTTTTTTGGCGTGTCCCGACTCAGGTTTGTTGGCATTGTTTTCTTTTTTATCCTCGAATCCGAGCTGGATGGCATCGTATCCGTCGTTTTCCGTATCTTTTTTCTGCAAAACCACACATGGGCCAGCCTGTATGACTGTCACCGGAATGACCGTTCCGTCGGCTGCGAATACTTGTGTCATCCCCAGTTTTTTGCCTAAGATACCTTTGGTCATGTCGACACCTCTTTTCTTCATTATGCTGTCACTGATGTTTATAATTTGATTTCAATATCCACGCCGGACGGCAGATCCAAACGCATCAGAGCGTCAACCGTTTGCGGCGTCGGATTGACAATATCGATCAAACGTTTATGCGTGCGCATTTCGAATTGTTCCCGCGAATCTTTGTACTTGTGCACCGCGCGCAAAATCGTGATCACCTGCTTTTCCGTCGGTAGCGGTATCGGACCCGATACGCCCGCGCCGGAACGTTTCGCCGTCTCGACAATTTTTACGGCAGATTGATCCAGGATTCTGTGATCGTAAGCCTTCAAACGGATGCGGATTTTTTGTTTTGCCATTGTATTCCCTCCCTTTATCGTCCAATTCGCTTATCGGACATACTCCGTGAAAATTTCCCGACAGCCGGTCCATGGCAAAGGGGCCGGGTGTGTCGGCAACCTCTCACATCATCGCAAAGTCACAGACCAACGTTCACTATTATATAGAAATATACAATCTAATGCAAGATTTTTTTAAGCAAACCGGAGTGGCTGCCAGGTTGCGCACTTTTATTTCTCTCCCGCTGCTCGCTTGGCCGCCCCCGCGCCATCACAGGCATCACGCACAGGGCAAATGCAAAGACCCTCCTCCATTTCTGAAGAAGGGTCCGGAAAAATGTTTCCTCTTAAATTTATTACTTGCTGATGGTCGAAACGGCTCCGGCGCCAACGGTGCGGCCGCCTTCGCGAATAGCGAAACGGGTTCCTTCTTCCATCGCGATCGGCGAGATCAACTCAACCGTAACGTTGATGTGGTCACCGGGCATTACCATTTCGGTTCCTTCCGGCAAATTGATGATGCCGGTTACGTCTGTCGTACGGAAGTAGAACTGCGGGCGATATCCGCCGAAGAACGGTTTGTGGCGGCCGCCTTCTTCCTTGGTCAGGACGTAAACTTGCGCAGTGAAGGTCGTATGCGGTTTAACGGAGCCCGGTTTAGCCAAAACCTGGCCGCGTTCCACGTCTTTACGTTCAATACCGCGCAAGAGAGCGCCGATATTGTCGCCGGCTTGCGCTTGATCCAGCAATTTGCGGAACATTTCCACGCCGGTAACAACCGTCTTCTTGTTTTCATCAGCCAAACCGATAATTTCAACTTCATCGCCGACTTTAACGGTTCCGCGTTCAACACGGCCGGTAGCAACCGTACCGCGTCCGGTAATCGTGAACACGTCTTCGACAGGCATCAGGAACGGCTTGTCGGTTTCGCGCTCTGGGGTCGGGATGTATGCGTCAACTTTTTCAAACAGCTCTACGATCTTTTCAGCCCAAGGGCCGTCAGGATTTTGCAGAGCTTCGCGAGCGGAGCCGCGAATGATCGGCGTGTCATCGCCCGGGAATTCGTACTCATTCAACAAGTCGCGAACTTCCATTTCAACCAGTTCCAACAATTCTTCGTCTTCCACCATGTCGCATTTGTTCAAAAATACGACGATGTAAGGCACGCCAACCTGGCGGGACAGCAAGATGTGCTCGCGGGTTTGCGGCATCGGGCCGTCAGCGGCGGAAACGACGAGAATGGCGCCGTCCATTTGCGCTGCGCCGGTGATCATGTTCTTGACGTAGTCGGCGTGTCCTGGGCAGTCAACGTGAGCGTAGTGGCGATTCGGCGTTTCATATTCAACGTGTGCGGTCGAGATCGTAATACCGCGTTCGCGCTCTTCCGGAGCTTTGTCGATTTGGTCGAAAGCTACGGCGTTGCCTCCATATTTCTTTGCCAACACTGTGGTGATTGCAGCCGTCAGTGTGGTTTTGCCATGGTCAACGTGACCGATTGTGCCGATATTGATATGCGGCTTTGTCCGTTCAAATTTTGCTTTTGCCATAGTAGCGATTCCTCCTTAAATAAATTGACTTGTTTTATTTTGCCAATGGCGAAATTACTCGCCTTTGTGCTTCGCAATAATTTCATCCGAAATGCTTCTCGGCACTTCTTCATAATGGGATATTTCCATCGCGTAAACGCCGCGGCCTTGCGTGCGGGAACGAAGCGTCGTGGAATATCCGAACATTTCGGAAAGCGGCACTTTGGCGCGAATGACTTGCGCACCGGCGCGCGCTTCCATGCCTTCGATACGGCCCCGGCGGGAGTTCAGGTCGCCCATTACGTCGCCCATGTACTCTTCCGGTACGGTGACTTCAACTTTCATGATCGGCTCAAGCAATACGGGATTGCACTTGTCTTTCGCCGCTTTTAGCGCGAGCGAACCGGCAATTTTGAACGCCATTTCGCTGGAGTCAACATCATGATAGGATCCGTCGAAGATTGTCGCCTTAATATCGACAAGCGGGAATCCGGCAAGAACGCCATTCTTCATGGATTCTTCAATGCCGGCCTGTACTGCCGGAATATATTCTTTCGGCACTACGCCGCCGACAATCTTGTTCTCAAACTGGAATCCGGTGCCGGGCTCAAGCGGTTCGAATTCGATCCAAACGTGGCCGTATTGACCGCGGCCGCCCGACTGGCGGACAAACTTCCCTTCCACTTTCGCCGAAGAGCGGAAAGTTTCCCGATAGGCGACTTGCGGCTTGCCGACGTTCGTTTCCACTTTGAACTCGCGCAGCATGCGGTCGACGATAATTTCCAGGTGCAGTTCGCCCATCCCGGAAATAATCGTTTGTCCGGTTTCCTGATCCGTATGAAAACGGAATGTCGGATCTTCTTCGGCCAGCTTGGATAGCGCCACGCCCATTTTGTCCTGATCGGCTTTCGTTTTCGGTTCCACGGCGATGTGGATAACCGGATCCGGGAAATTCATCGATTCCAGGATGACCGGATTCTTTTCATCGCAAAGCGTATCGCCGGTGGTCGTATCTTTCAAACCGACGGCTGCGGCAATGTCGCCCGCATATACTTCCGAGATTTCCTGGCGATGGTTGGCGTGCATCTGCAAAATGCGCCCGATTCTTTCCCGTTTGCCTTTTGTCGAGTTCAGCACGTACGAACCGGATTGGAGCACCCCGGAATATACGCGGAAGAACGTCAGTTTGCCGACGAACGGGTCGGATGCGATCTTAAACGCCAGCGCCGAGAACGGTTCGCTGTCCGAAGACTTCCGGGTTGTTTCCGTGCCGTCTTCCAGAATGCCGCGGATATCGGGAACATCCGTAGGAGCCGGCAAATAATCAACTACCGCGTCCATCATCAGCTGAACGCCTTTGTTGCGGTAGGAAGAGCCGCAGATGACCGGGAAAATTTGCACTTGGCAAACGCCTTTGCGCAATGCTTTTTTCAATTCGTCTACGGAGATTTCTTCGCCTTCGAGATATTTCATGGTGAGATCTTCATCCAATTCGGCGATTTTCTCCACCATCTCGTTGCGAAGCTCCTCGACTTTATCCTTGTAATCTGCCGGAACTTCCGTTTTTTCAATTTCTTTGCCGAGATCGTCTTTGTAGATGTAGGCGACATTTTCAATCAGGTCGATGATCCCGACAAAATCATTCTCCGCGCCGATCGGATATTGAATCGGCACAGCGTTCGCGCCCAGCCGCTCGCGCATCGTTTTCACCGCGTACAGGAAGTCGGCGCCGACGATGTCCATCTTGTTGACGTAAGCAATACGGGGAACGTGATATTTATCCGCTTGCCGCCAGACTGTTTCTGATTGCGGTTCGACGCCTTCTTTGGCGCTAAACACCGCGACGGAACCGTCCAAAACGCGCAAGGAACGTTCAACTTCGACGGTAAAATCCACGTGTCCCGGCGTGTCGATGATGTTGATGCGGTGACCTTTCCACTGCGCGGTCGTCGCGGCAGACGTAATCGTAATGCCGCGCTCTTGCTCCTGCTCCATCCAGTCCATCGTGGCCGCGCCTTCATGCACTTCGCCTATCTTATGAACGCGTCCGGTATAAAACAGAATCCGCTCCGTGGTTGTTGTTTTACCCGCATCAATATGCGCCATGATCCCGATATTGCGCGTCTTTTCCAAGGAGAACTCTCTTGGCATGATCTCGTCTCCTTTCTTTCATGATTGTTATCGTGTCGTATTTTACCAGCGATAATGCGCAAACGCCTTGTTCGCTTCCGCCATCTTGTGCGTATCTTCACGCTTTTTGACGGCGGCGCCGGTGTTGTTGCTTGCATCAATGATTTCTGCAGCCAAACGCTCCTGCATGGTATGTTCGCCGCGCGTGCGTGAGTAATTCACCAACCAGCGGAGCCCCAACGAAGTTCTCCGATCCGCCTTTACTTCTACCGGAACCTGATAATTCGCGCCACCTACGCGGCGCGCTTTTACTTCAAGCACAGGCATAATGTTCTTCAGCGCCTGTTCAAAAACTTCCATCGGATCTTTGCCGGTGCGTTCTCTAATAATATCGAAAGCATCGTACAGGATGCGCTGGGCGACGCCTTTTTTGCCGTCGATCATGATTCTGTTGATCAGGCGTGTAACCAGTTTGCTGTTATAAATCGGATCCGGCAATACGTCTCTGCGCGGTACTGGACCTTTACGAGGCATAGTTATCCCCCTTTCTGTCATAAATCATCCGTGTTTGCGTACCAGCCAATCCGCAAGATCATTTTTTCGCTTTCGGCTTTTTGGTTCCGTATTTCGATCTGCCCTGGCCGCGGTTATTAACGCCCGCAGTATCCAATGCGCCGCGTACAATATGATAGCGGACACCAGGCAAATCTTTAACCCTGCCGCCGCGAATCAGTACAACGCTGTGCTCTTGCAGGTTGTGCCCAATACCGGGAATATAAGCCGTCACTTCAACGCGATTCGTCAACCGAACACGCGCATATTTCCTGAGCGCCGAATTCGGCTTCTTCGGAGTCATCGTCCCGACACGGGTGCATACGCCCCGCTTTTGCGGCGAACTCAAATTCGTTTCTTCCCGGTTCATTGCATTATAACCTTTTTGCAGAGCCGGAGATTTTGATTTCACTACTTTCGCTTTGCGTCCTTTGCGCACTAATTGATTAATTGTCGGCATCGCGCAACCTCCTTCCTCGTTCCTGATAAATGCCGGTTTGCTTATGCCCACAGATCCAGGCGGTTCATATCAAGCCAAACGAAAAGGTTTTGCCCTGCCGAACTCCGGGAAGGCGAAACCGGTTGTTTGCTACTCTTTGACAACCGCCGCCATTGCGGCGCCAACTTCTATTCCGCACGCTTTGCCAAGCTGCTTCATGGTGTCGACAAAAACCACTTTCACGCCCATCTTCTTGCAAAGCTGCGTGATCTTGAACGTGATTTTGGGATCTGCGTCACTTGCGACATAAACCTCAAAAGCATTTCCGTGCTCCACCGCTTTGGTGGTTTGTTTTGTGCCGATAATGACTTTGCCTTTGGGAAACATATGTTCATAAGACAACGTTCAACATCCTCCAAATTTCTGGAGTATTTTTTGGCACACTACGATAGTGTAGCACCACAAACGGGACCCTGTCAAGAACATGATCGAACGCCCTTGACCAGTCGATCACCGCCGGCAGTTTGCTTATGAAACATGCGTATCTGTGGAGATTACTCCACAGATACGACTTCTTCATGCAGCGCATCTTCCGGTGCTTCTTCGCCGTTATTCGGCGCATTGACTTTAATGCCCCGATATTTGGTCATCCCGGTTCCCGCCGGAATGAGTTTGCCGATAATGACGTTCTCCTTCAATCCGAGCAACTGGTCTACTTTGCCTTTAATCGCCGCATCGGTCAACACGCGGGTTGTTTCCTGGAATGACGCCGCGGACAGGAACGAATCGGTTTCGAGCGACGCCTTTGTTATCCCCAACAGGACAGGGCGGGCAACCGCCGGTTCCTTGTCAGACAAAAGCGCCTCTTTATTCGCTTCTTCGTATTCGTGAATATCAACAAACGATCCCGGCAAAAGCGCCGTATCACCGGCATCGACGACGCGAATTTTTCTGAGCATTTGCCGAATCATCACTTCAATGTGCTTATCGTTGATTTCTACACCCTGGTTGCGGTAAACGCGCTGCACTTCCTGCAGGATGTAATTTTGCACGCCGCGAATGCCTTTAATCCGCAGCATATCTTTCGGATCGATGGATCCGTCGGTCAATTCGTCGCCCGCTTCTACCTGCATGCCGACCGAAACACGCATGCGCGAGCCATAGCTGACCGCGTAAACCTTCGTTTCCGCTTCGCCTTCCACTTCGATTTCCCGGCGGTCTTTCGCTTCGCGGATATCTTTCACGATACCGTCGATTTCGGTAATGGTCGCCTGGCCTTTCGGGTTGCGCGCTTCAAAAAGCTCCTGAATACGCGGCAAACCTTGCGTAATATCGTCTCCGGCGACGCCGCCCGTATGGAATGTGCGCATAGTCAGCTGCGTGCCCGGCTCGCCGATCGACTGCGCCGCGATAATGCCGACCGCTTCACCGATTTCCACGAACTTGCCGGTCGCGAGATTGCGCCCGTAACATTTCTTGCAAACACCGTGCCGCGTGCGGCAGCTGAGCACGGAACGGATCTGAATTTTTTCGATTCCGGCGGCAATGATGGCGTTCGCTTTGGCCGAATCGATCATCTCATCGCGGTTGACGATAATCTCGCCGGTTTGCGGATGGCGAATCGTTTCAAAGGAATAGCGGCCTTCAATCCGGTCGTACAAGTCTTCAATGACTTCCTTGCCGTCATGGATTTTGCCGACGGTAAACCCTTTATCGGTGCCGCAGTCCTCTTCGCGCACGATCACATCTTGCGCCACATCGACCAGGCGTCTGGTCAGATAGCCCGAGTCCGCCGTCCTGAGCGCGGTATCAGCCAAACCTTTGCGCGCGCCGTGCGTGGAAATAAAGTACTCCAGGACGGTCAACCCTTCGCGGAAATTCGATTTGATCGGCAATTCGATAATGCGGCCCGCCGGGTTCGCCATCAATCCGCGCATTCCGCCAAGCTGGGTGATCTGCGATTTGTTACCGCGCGCTTTGGACTCGACCATCATATTGATGGAATTGTATTTGTCGAGCGATTTCATCAAGATGTCGGTAATGTCGCTTTTCATTTTATCCCAAATGCTGATCGTGCGGTCATAGCGTTCTTCGTTTGTGATCAAGCCGCGGCGGTATTGATTTTGCACGACTTTGACCTTCTCTTCCGACTCTTTAAGCAGTTGTTGTTTTTCCGGCGGAACCAAAACGTCGGAAACGGCGATGGTAATTCCCGCCTTGGTGGAATAGGTGAATCCGAGCTGCTTGATGTTATCCAAAATCACGGAAGTCTTTGTTGTATGGTAGCGGCGGAAGCATTCGGCGATAATCGCGCCGAGATATTCCTTGCCGATAGCGCCTTTATCGGCAGTGGCGAAAATCGCCTTTCTGATGTCCGCGCCCTTCTCGTAAATAAAGTAGCGATCCGGCGTCCCGTTCATCAAATTGACTTTGGTCGGCTCGTTGATATACGGGAAATCATCCGGGAATATTTCATTGAAAATGATTTTGCCGATCGTCGTAACCAGCATGGCGTTTTGCTGCTCAGGCGTGAATGTTTTTTTGTTCAACATTTTTGCCGGGATGGCAACGCGCGCATGCAAGGACACATTGCCCGACTGGTATGCCGAAACGGCTTCGTTGACGCTGCGCAAAATAAGGCCGGAGCCCTTTGCTTCAGGGTTATCCATTGTCAAATAAAAGGTTCCCAGAACCATATCCTGCGACGGCGTAACAACAGGCTTTCCGTCTTTCGGGTTCAAGATGTTCCCCGAGGCCATCATCAAAAGCCGGGCTTCGGCTTGCGCTTCCGCGGACAACGGCACGTGGACGGCCATCTGGTCGCCATCGAAATCAGCGTTGTAAGCCGTGCATACGAGCGGATGCAGCTTGATCGCGCGGCCTTCGACCAGAATCGGTTCGAACGCTTGAATTCCCAGCCTGTGCAGCGTGGGCGCGCGATTCAAAAGCACCGGATGTTCCTTGATGACTTCTTCCAGCACATCCCAAACTTCAGGGCTGATTTTTTCGACTTTGCGTTTCGCGCTTTTAATGTTATGCGCAAGCCCTTTGTTGACCAATTCTTTCATGACGAACGGCTTGAACAATTCCAAAGCCATTTCTTTCGGCAAACCGCATTGGTACATTTTCAGGCTGGGACCTACAACGATAACGGAACGCCCGGAGTAGTCCACGCGCTTTCCCAGCAGATTTTGCCGAAACCGTCCCTGCTTGCCTTTCAGCATATGGCTTAAGGATTTGAGCGGGCGGTTGCCCGGTCCCGTTACGGGACGCCCGCGGCGTCCGTTGTCGATCAGAGCGTCGACGGCTTCTTGCAGCATCCTTTTTTCGTTTTGCACGATGATGTCCGGCGCGCCAAGATCCAGCAGTCTTT
>DASVDB010000011.1 GCA_036381315.1 Bacilli bacterium
ACCGTCCGACGGTTGGTATTCGTTTTGCCTGGACAGGATGATTCAAACATTATTTTCATTGGAGCGGTATAAAGAAGCCGATGACTTGATCAATAACGGTCTTGAAAGATGGAATGACTTTGCCGATTACCATTGTTTAAAAGGCATGTTGCTGGATCATTTCGGATTTCGCGAAAACGCCAGACGTGAATTTGAACAATGCATTCAACTTGCCGATAAAGCGGAAAAAAAACAAAGCCGGTTCTGGCTCATCAGCCCCGACTACGGCAGGCTTATTCCCTATAAAAAACTGGCGGAGATCCATGGCTGTCGGCAAGACTTGCCGCAAACCGTCTACTATTTGAGCAAAGTTTTGCAGCAGAAACCCAAAGACACGGCATGTCTTTATCAAATATCGGAATTATTGGCGGCGCACGAAGATGGTCCATCTGTTGCCGGCTTCTTTGCCAAAATATATCCAACGCAAAACCCGCTACATGCCAAATTGCTGTTTCAGATTTTTACCCTGATCGGCCATGCGGATTTATCCGACCATTATTACAACCAATGTTTGCGAAACAATATGGAGCCCGAGCCGGCCGACTTGTTGCGCTACCATCTCCTGACCCGCAATCACGCAAAATATAATAAGCTGCTGCAACGGTACCCCGAACTTAAGAACAATGAAAATCTGATCGAGTATTTCCACATCGCGGCAATGGTTTGGCAAGACGAAAGTTACTTGCCAGCCCCAATGCCTGAAGCACAAAACAATGATGAAACTTCGTTTCATCTTTCCTTGCTCATTCATCTGTATCAGTTAAAGATGTTTGAACAATTCGACCAAATTTTAACGCAAGTATCCAGTCCGGCGCTTATTCACCAATTGGCCGATTACTTTTACGCCCACCACCAATCCGAATTGGCCGTAGATTACTACTTGTATTTGTTTGATCGCGGCGAATTGCAAGCGAACGGGCTGCGAAATATCGGAATTTTTTATGTGAATAGGGGCCAATTGGCTGAAGGATTGCATTTTCTGCGGGGCTGTCTGGAAATGAATCCGCAAGATTGCGCATTATACGGCATGATTCTATCCATCACGGATGATCAACAGCTTAAAGAACAGATCAAACAGCAATTTACGGAGCGATTTCCGGCAATCAAAAATTTGTCGTTCATGCAACAAGCCTAGTTATTCGTGCTTGTCCACAAAATAACCGGCGGTTTGTATATACGCGGCGTTATAGCGCCGTTTTGCCTGGCGCGTTTTTTGCATGTTCGAAAGGTTTTCTCCGGCTTGCCGACGGCATACGGTTAACTTGCCGATTAATTCCTGTTGCAAACGCAAGCAATGATCCGCAAGTTGTTTTGTTTCGTCTGAAAGCGGATGATAATCAGCCCGTCTGACTTCTTCCAATTCCATTTTGAGCTGTTCCTGGCGGCTTTGCAGATCGGCCAATCGCCCCAGTTCCGCTTCCTTGTCCAGATCCAGTTTCAGCATTTCGCAAATCGTGTCTTCCATCGCGCGCAGGCATTTGCTGATTCGTTCGTCTGTGCCCGTCATCCTGTCAACTTTCCGTTTCTCTTCACTTTCTTCAGCGCTTCCGCCCACGCATCCCTCAATTCCGTCATCAATTCTATGCAATCATGAAGGCTTTGCTGATTCATCTTCACATTTGCTTCGACCATTTTTTCACTGATGAAATGATACAATGCCGATAAATTGCGGGAAATTTCGTATTGCATATTCAGGGTACACAGCAGTTCGTCAATAATGTCCTGGGCTCTTTTGATATTGTAATTTTTTTGCTCATATTGCCTGAGTTGCATGCCGTTCAGCGCTTGCTTGGCAAACTTCAGATACCCGTTAAAAAGCATCAATGTCAAGTCGCCGGGTGAAGCGGTGGCAACTTGTGTTTTGGCGTAAACATCCTGCGCTTGCGTATTCATGACAATTACCTCTTTTCATCAATGATGGCGCCTTGTAACTGTATCAGGTTTGCAACGATGTCGAGGATTTTTTCCGGAGGAAACTCGGCAATGACCTCATTTGTTTCGGCATTCAAGACTTTGACGATAATATCGCCGAATGCCTTGTGCACGCTGTACTCGACTTTTTTGGGAACGCCGGTCAATATTTTATTTGCTTTGTCCACAGCTTTTTCCACGGCTTCTTCCAATTGTTCTTTCGATATGGCAGAGGGGAAGCCAAGCGACGGTTGCGCGGACAAAGTTTCCGCGGACAGCTGCTGCGGATTCGCAACAACCTTATCATGACCGGTTACCGGCCCAAAACTTCCGTTCGTTCCGCTTATAGCCGCCATTGTTGCCTGCATGTCTGATACCTCCTTACTGTATGCTCATAAGGTACATGGAAATGGAATTCGCTTTTTGTATCGCTTGTTCCATCGCGGTAAATTGCCGGTAATAGTAATCCTCCTTATCGTTCAATTTGACTTGCAGCAAATCTATATCGTTTTGCAAATCGTGCACCTGTTCTCCCAATTCGTTCGTTATGTCATCCGTTAGTCCGCCTACCAAGCCGGCTTTTTCGATTAAATCATTAATGCCGGATGTAATTTGGTCATACATCTGGAAGGCTATTCCTTTCTCTGCGGCAACAGGCGAGGCGCCGGGGAAATTGTTGAACAAATTGGCCACACCATCCGGGTCTGCCGCAAGCGCCGCCCGCAACTTGTCTTCATCGATCACCAATGTGCCGGCGTTTTGCGGGTTTTTGGCATCGTATGGCGCCGTTGTAATTCCGATTTTATACAAGGCGTCATAGCCGGAAGAAGCGTTTTGTATCGTAGCGCTTAACAGCGCCCTCAGATTGCGCGATATATTGGATAAAATGCTGTCGCCATGCAACAGCCCGCTTTTCGCCTTTTCTTCCCACAGCTTGATGTCTTCATCTTTCATTTCCGACTTTTGTTCATCCGTTAGCGGCGGATAATCTTTGAATTTCGGTTCATACCGCTTGCCGTCGATCGCTTTGACCGTTTCATTATACTTATCCACAAATCCTTTGATTTTGTCAAACATGGCGTCGGTATCCCGGCCTATCGAAATCGAAAGATTGGAAGCCGTTGCCGCCAAGTTGTACGTAACTCCGTTGACCGTCAGGCTGTTGGTGCTGCGAAAATATTGAACATTATCGATAGTGACGTCGGCGTCCGCGCCTGACACTACGTTCGTGTCCAGATTCATCGCCGCGATAAAGTTGCCGGCGGAGCCGTCTTGCAATTGCACTTTGGCCGCTGCCCCGGTCCCTTTGGTCGTAAAAGAAATCTTGTCGGAATAAACGTCATACGACATTGTGACCCCTGCTGCGGAGCTGTTTACTTTGTTGATCAGATCCTGCAAGGTGTCTGAACTTGAATAGGTGATTTTCTGCCCGTTTATATAAAAATCGCCGAAGGTAAGGGGCGTGGCGAATTTGGCCGCAATTGCTCCCAAGGTTACATCCGTCTTGATTTTATAAGATTGGCCGTCGGTAAAACCAAGCGCCGCTATGCCACCGTTGCCGGAAACGGCGCTCACGGTTACTTGCGGCAAGTTTCCCGCGCTGCCGACCGGATCAAATTGCAAAGCGGAGCCGTTTAAACCGACCGTTATTTTATTTGCACCAAAAGCAAGATCAATAGCCGATTGCAACTC